>CALZCW010000075.1 GCA_945635805.1 uncultured Clostridia bacterium | reverse complement strand
CGTCAGCGCGGCGCACAAATTTCGGGCACCGCAACAGAAGTCGTCCGCCCCTACAGAAAGAGAAAGAAAAATACCGCAAAGGAAGGTGATCCTATGCCGAAAATTCAACAGCTTTCGCCCCATGTGGCGGACCTGATCGCCGCCGGCGAGGTGGTGGAGCGCCCTGCCAGCGCCGCCAAGGAGCTGGTGGAAAATTCTATTGACGCCGGTGCCAAAAACGTCACCGTGGAGGTGCAGGACGGCGGCATGACCTTCCTGCGGGTCACCGACGACGGCTGCGGTATGTCCCCCGAGGACGCCCAGACCGCTTTCCTGCGCCACGCCACCAGCAAGCTCCGCCAGGCCTCGGACCTGGAGGCCATCCACACCCTGGGCTTCCGCGGCGAGGCGCTGGCGGCCATTTCCGCCGTCTCCCGCATCGACCTGCTGACCAAGCCCGCCGAGGATCAATTCGGCACCTCCCTCCATCTGGAGGCCGGCGTCGTCACCGAGCACGACAGCGCCGGCTGCCCCGACGGCACCACCATCATCGTCCGCGACCTGTTCTATAACACCCCCGCCCGCATGAAATTCATGAAGCGCGACACGGTGGAAAGCTCCGCTCTGGTGTCCGCCGTCTCCCGGCTGGCCATCGCCCACCCGGAGGTCTCCGTGCGCATCCTCCGCGACGGCGAGGAGATCCTCCACACCCCCGGCGACGGCAAGCTCTATTCCGCCGTTTATGCCGTTCTGGGCCGCCAGAGCGCCAGGGAAATGGTGGAGGTCAACAGCCGCTGGGACAAATATACCCTCACCGGCTACGTCTCCAAGCCCTCCGCCTCCCGGGGCAACCGGGCCAATCAGCTCTTTTTCGTCAACGGACGCCATGTGCGTTCCAAGACCATGACCACCGCCCTGGAGGAGGCCTATCGCAACGCCCTGATGGTCGGCCGCTTCCCCTTCTGCGTGCTGCATCTGCAGCTTCCCGAGCATCTGGTGGATGTGAACGTCCACCCGGCCAAGGTGGAGGTCAAATTCCTCAACGAGCGCGACCTGTTCGACTGCATCCACTACGGCGTCCGGGGCGCTCTGGAAAACGCCTCCGGGCGGGTGGAGATGAAGCTGCCCGGTGACAAAAACGCCGGCGCTTCTGATATTATGTCAACCGTCAGCCCAAAGGAGGCCGCACCGCGCTCCCGGACGCCGGTTCAGACCGGGACCGTGCCGTCCCGCAGTGCCGCAGCGGAAAGGCGGCCTGCCATGGGCACCCAGCCGCCGGCTTCCGGCGCGAAGCCCATTCTCTCGGGCCTCGGCGGCATCGGACATGAGCCGTTGCGCGTTCCCCGGGCTGCCGCAGCGCCCAAACAGGAGGTTTTCCGCACCATGTCCGCCGAGGACTACCGGGCCGTCTCCCAGGTGATGAAGGAGGCCCCCCGATCCACCCTGTCGGAACAGGCGGCAAAGGATATTATGTCAACCAATCAGCAGACGCTGGATCTGCCCGCCCAGACCTACCGCATCGTCGGCGAGGTTTTGGACACCTACATCATCGTCGAGGAGGGCACCAACGTCCTGCTCATCGACAAGCACGCGGCCCACGAGCGGATCCTCTTTGAAAAGCTCCGCAGCTCCACTGAGCCCATTGTGTCTCAGCTTCTGCTCCAGCCAATATTATGTCAACCAGAGCCGGAGGAAGCGGCCCTGCTTTTGGAGAACGAGGCCCTGCTGACGGACTGCGGCTTCGGCGTCTCGGACTACGGCGGCGGCACCCTGGCCATCCGCCAGATCCCCGCCGACATCGACCCGGAGAGCGCGGAAAGCACCCTGAACCAGTTGGCCTCGGCTCTGCGAAACGGCAAGCGCGCCGACCCCTCGGAGCTGCGGGACAAGCTGCTGCACACCGTGGCCTGCAAGGCTGCCATCAAGGGCGGCCGCCACTCCGACGAGAAGGAACGGGCCGCTCTGGTGCGGGAGGTCATGACCCGGAAGGACCTGAAATACTGCCCCCATGGCAGGCCCATCTGCACCATGCTCACCGCCGCCCAGTTGGAGCGGCAGTTCAAGAGGACTTAAGAAGATGGACCGGATCGTCTGTATCGTCGGCCCGACGGCCACGGGAAAGACCGCTCTGACGGTGGCGCTGGCCAGGCGCTTTGACGGGGAGGTCGTCTCCTGCGATTCCATGCAGCTCTACCGGGGCATGGACATCGGCACGGCCAAGCCCACCCGGGAGGAAATGGGCGGCATCGTCCACCATATGATGGACTGCCTCGACCCGGGGGAAAATTACTCGGTAGGAAATTATGTAAACCAAGCGGACGCGTGCCTGCAGGATATTTTAGGCCGGGGAAAGACGGCCTTTATCGTCGGCGGCACGGGTCTGTATGTGGATTCTCTCATCGCCGGGCGGCAGTTTGCCCCCGCGCCCCAGACGGGACGGCGGGAGGCTCTGACCCGTCAGGCAGAGACGGAGGGCATCGGGGTCCTGATGGAGCGGCTGCGGGCCGTTGACCCGGCAGCGGCGGCGCGGATCCATCCCTCTAACCAAAAGCGGGTCATCCGCGCTTTAGAGATCTACGAGGAGACGGGGCAGACCATGACGGAGCATGACGCGCAGACCAAAGCTCTGCCGCCGAAATACGCGCCCTGCTGGATCGGTCTGGATTATGTAAACCGAGAGGCCCTCTACCGGCGCATTGACCGCCGGGTGGAGGAGATGTTCGACCGGGGCCTTACGGAGGAGGTGCGGCGGCTGCTGAGCAGCGGCGTCCGCGCCGACAGCACCGCCATGCAGGCCATCGGCTATAAGGAGCTGACCGCCTGCCTGCGGGGAGAAGGCTCCATAGAGGAGGCCAAGGCCGCCATTCAGCAGGCCTCCCGCCGCTACGCCAAGCGGCAGCGCACCTGGTTCCGCCGCAACCCGGACATCCACTGGCTGGAGCTGTCCGATGAGCCGGAGCCGGAGGCGGTTCTGAATGGCGCTCTGAATATTCTCAGAGAGTGCGGCTGGCCTCCCGACGGAAAAATTTCACCCGCGGCGGAATCCGACTGATTTCGCCACGGCCCCGCCGCTACAATATAGGTATCCCAAAAAAACAAGAAAAGAGGTACCTATACCATGGCAAACACAGAAAATTTACAGGATCTGATGCTCAATGAGGTGCGCAGGGAACACACACCCGTCACTATGTTCCTCATGAACGGCTTTCAGATGAAGGGCATCGTCACCGGCTTCGACAATTTTGTCGTCGTTCTCAGCTCCGAGGGCAAGCAGCAGATGATCTACAAGCACGCCATCTCCACCCTGGTGCCGCTGCAGCCCGTGCGGTTCCCTGTGGCATAGCGGTCCGCTTGAGCAAGCAGGGAAAAGTTTACTTAACGCTCACCTCTATACTGCTGGCGGCAATCCTGGCGGCATGGCTCCTGTGCGCGGTCTTTCTGCGCGGCAGTCCCTGGCGCCGGGAAACAGCCGTCTACTGCCAAGTCGGCGACGGGTTGACCGTCTCCGGCTTTGTGGTGCGTGAGGAAGCGGTGCTGCTGTGCAGTGCGGCGGAGGTGTCCTATACGGCGGCGGAGGGCGCGTGGGTCGGCAGCGGCCAGATCGTGGCCTACAGCTGCGACGACGCCCAGACGGCGGCGCGGCTGGAGGAGCTGCGGCAGCTTGAGGAAAGGCGGCAGCAGCTCTGCGACGCCTGGACCGGCGCGGCGGAGGGCTCCGTTTCCGACCTCCTGTTCGACCTGTCGCGGGCGGCGGAGGGACAGGCCCTCTCGGCTCTGCCGGAGATCTCGGCGGAACTGACGCCGCTGATCCTGCAGGACAGCCTGACCGGGCGGGATGAGGACCGGGTCCTTGCCCGGCTGGCAGAGCTGGACGGGCAGATCGACCTGCTGCAGGCCCAGACGGCCCAGGCTCTTCCCGTGGCGGTGGGCAGCGCGGGCTATTTTTCCCGGGAGGCTGACGGCCTGGAAGCGGTCCTGACCCCCGAAGCGCTGAAAAATCTGACGGCTGCGGAGCTGACAAAGCTGGACGAACAGGCGTTTTTGCCGGCCCATACGGCAGGGCGGCTGATCTTCGGCCAGAGCTGGTATTTTGCCGCCGCCGTGCCGTCCGATAAGCTCGACGGGCACCGGGAGGGCGAGCAGGTGACTCTCCGGTTGCAGCGGCAGGACTTTCCGGCGCGTATTGAGCGCATCGGCCCGCCGGAAGGGGAAGTGCGTCTGCTGGTGCTGTCTATCAGCAGCGGTCTGCGGGACCTGACAGCTCTGCGGGAATTGACCGCCCAGGTGATCTTTCGGACCTGGGAGGGCCTGCGGATCCCGGCGGAGGCGGTATACGTTTCCGACGGAGAAACAGGGGTTTACGTCGTTTCCGGCGCAAGGGCAAAATGGAAAGAAGTGGAAATTCTCTGGGACAGCGGGGCCTTCCTGGTGGTGTCCGACGGCGGCAGCCTCCGGGCCGGAGACGCGGTCCTCCTGACGGACGAGCCGGTGTCCGACGGGGACGTGCTGCCGTAGACGCGTTCGCGTATATTTTGGCCGGCCATATGGCGCGGACCTCAACGGAGCGGTGAACAGTGAACAAGTAAGATGTGCGCTCCGCGCCCGATTGAAAAACAGGAACGCACTTTCGGTAAACCGGCCGTAGGGCGCGACCACCGGGCGCGCCGTATTTGAATTTGTCTGCGAAGCAGACACCTCAGTCATTCACCCTTAGTCCTTAGTCCTTAGTTACAAAGCTGCCTGCGGCAGCTTAGGGCGGACAGGGTCGTCCGCCCCTACGGATAAAAAGACGAAAAAACATCTCTATCACAGATACAAAAGGAGACAGCCATGATCAAAGAAAATATTGCCGAGATCCGGCGGCGCATGGAC
>CALZCW010000074.1 GCA_945635805.1 uncultured Clostridia bacterium | reverse complement strand
CCCACATCGAAAATTTTCTCCCCTGATTTGGGTCACATCTATTTACATCACAGATTTGCGCCATCGGAAAAAACAGGAAATTCGTTGCCTTTTCCGGCTTTCTATGGTATACTATCCTATAATGTGCATATTATGCCGTGTTTGCCGCAGAGATGCGGCGTACCGCCTGCGGCTCCCGCAAACATCCTGGAGGCGATTTTTTGAAAAAAAAGAAATTGTGGCCCTGGCTCCTGCTGACCTTCCTCTGGCTGGCTCTGATCTTCTGGCAATCCTCGCGCACTGCGGAGGAGAGCAGGGGGGAGAGCCTGAGCCTGCTCTACTTCGTCCAGAAGGTCTTTCCCTGGATGACCCACAATCTCCTGCGGAAGCTGGCTCATTTCGGCGAATACGCCGTTCTCGGCTGGCTGCTGACGGGCGCCCTCTACCGGGCGAAAAACTTCCTCCTGCTCAAGCCCCTCGCCGCCGGCCTGTTCATCGCCCTGTGTGACGAGACGCTGCAGCTTTTCGTCGCCGGTCGCGGCTCCCAGACTCAGGACATCTGGATCGACCTGGCGGGCGTAACGGTGGGCACCCTGATTCTCTGGCTCTATTACCGTCTGCGGAAACGATAATCATTTCGAAAGAAGGATACGACTATGTGCGAGACCTGCAAGGAAAAATTCTATATCACCACGCCCATCTACTACCCCTCGGACAAGCTCCACATCGGCCACACCTACTGCACCGTGGCCGCGGACACCATGGCCCGCTACAAACGTCTGCGGGGCTGTGACGTCATGTTCCTGACGGGCACCGACGAGCACGGCCAGAAGATCGAGGACAAGGCCAAGGCCGCCGGCGTCACCCCCAAGCAGTTCGTGGACAACATCGTCACCGGGGAAAAGGGCGTTCTGGACCTGTGGAAGCTGATGAACATCTCCTATGACCGCTTCATCCGCACCACCGACGACTATCATGTGGAAGCCATCCAGAAGATCTTCAAGAAGATGTACGAAAAGGGCGATATCTACAAGGGCACCTACAAGGGGATGTACTGCACGCCCTGCGAATCCTTCTGGACCGAGAGCCAGCTCAAGGACGGCAAATGCCCCGACTGCGGCCGCGAGTGCCAGCCGGCGGAGGAGGAGGCCTATTTCTTCCGGTTGTCCAAATACGCGAAGCCCGTGCGTGACCTGCTGACCAACACCGACTTTTTGGAGCCGCGCAGCCGCGTCAACGAGATGGTCAACAACTTCATCGACCCGGGCCTGGAGGACCTGTGCGTGTCGCGCACCAGCTTCACCTGGGGTGTCCCCGTGGATTTCGATCCGGGCCATGTGGTCTATGTGTGGGTGGACGCCCTGTTCAACTACACCACCGCCCTGGGCTTCCTGAACGACAAATACGACGACTACGAAAAATACTGGCCTGCCGACGTCCATTTTGTGGGCAAGGAGATCGTCCGCTTCCACTCTATCGTCTGGCCCGCCATGCTCATGAGCATGGAGATGCCCCTGCCCAAAAAGGTCTACGGCCACGGCTGGCTGCTGCTTGACGGCGGCAAGATGTCCAAGTCCAAGGGCAATGTGGTGGACCCCTATCTGCTGGCCGAGCGCTACGGCACCGACGCCCTGCGCTTCTTCCTGCTGCGCTCCTTCCCCTTTGGCTCCGACGGCAACTTCTCCAATGAGCTGCTGATCTCCTGCATCAACACGGATCTTGCCAACGACCTGGGCAACCTGGTCTCCCGCACGGTGGCCATGGTGCAGAAGTATTTCGGCGGCAGGCTGCCTGTGGAGCAGGAGTACGACACCGCCCTGGACGACGCTCTGGTGCAGGCCGTCGGTACTCTGCGGGATCGCTATGAGACACAGATGGAGCATTATGCCTTCCAGAACGCCCTGAGCGAGATCTTCACCGTCATCTCCCGGGCCAACAAGTATATCGACGAAAACGCGCCGTGGATTCTGGCGAAGGACGAGAGCAAAAAACCCCGTCTGGCCTGCGTCATGTACCATCTGCTGGAGACTGTGCGGATCTGCGCCGGTCTGCTGCGGCCCTTCATGCCCGATACCACCGAGGAGATCATGAAGCGCATCGGCGCAACGGCCTCCGACTGGGACAGCCTGGGCGCTTTCGGCGGACTTGCCCGCGACGCGGAAGTGACTGCCGGTCCCGCCCTGTTCCCGCGCATTGACGCGGAAAAGGAGCTGGCGGCGCTGGAGGCCCTCACCGAGAAGCCCAAGACGCCGGAAGAGGACCCGCTGCCCGAGCCTCTGCCTCCGGTCTCCTTTGATGAGTTCTGCAAGGTGGAGATGACTGTGGTCAAGGTCCTGACCTGCGAAAAGGTGAAAAAATCCGACAAGCTCCTGAAATTCACCCTGGACGACGGCACCGGCACCCCCCGTCAGATTCTGTCGGGCATCGCCAAGTTCTATGAGCCGGAGGCGCTGCTGGGAAAGACCCTGGTGGCCGTTACCAACCTGCCGCCGCGGAAGATGATGGGCCAGGAGTCCTGTGGTATGCTTCTGTCCGCTGAACGGGGCGACAAGCTCCATCTGGTCATGCTGGACGATGCCGTTCCCGCCGGAGCGAGACTGGTATAATTCGCCGTATCCCCGTGTAGGGGCGGACGACCCTGTCCGCCCTAAGCTGCCGCAGGCAGCTTCGTGACTAAGGGCTAAGGACTAAGGGAGAATGACTGATGTGTCTGCTTCGCAGACAGATTAGAAACGGCACGACAGAGTCGTCGTGCCCTACGGTTTCGCAATCCGTTCGTAGGGCATGCCGACCCGGCATGCCGTCCGTGAAGCCGTTTATTGTCATTCGTTTGCGAAGCAGACACCTCCGTCATTCACTATTCACTTTTCACTGTTCACTGAACAAAACAACCGTACCTGTGCGCGGGCTGTCGACAGCCCCTACCGCCATTTCCACATTTCCCCATGTATCTTTGATTTTATTAGGAGTATGCCTATGCTGAAAAAGGCTCTGATCACCTTCCTTATCTCCATGGTGCCCGTCATCGAGCTGCGCGGCGCCATCCCCTACGGCATCGCCGCAGGTCTGGAGCCGTGGCTGGTGTTTTTGCTGGCGGTGGTGGGCAATCTGCTGCCCGTCCCCTTCATTCTGCTGTTCATCCGCAAGATCTTCCAGTGGATGAAGCGCTATCCCCGTCTGGCGAAGATCGCCAACAAATTTGAGGACCGTGCCTGGCGGAAAAGCGGCAAGGTCAAAAAATCCGAGACCATCGGCCTGTGCCTGTTCGTGGCCATTCCGCTGCCCGGAACCGGCGCGTGGACCGGTGCCCTCATCGCCGCGCTGATGGAGATGCGCATGAAACGTGCCCTGCCTACTATTCTGTTAGGCGTCCTCATCGCCGGCACGGCAGTGACGCTGATCGCCTACTTCGGCGTGGAGGCTCTGAGTTTCTTGTTGGGGTGAGAATATGAAACGTGAAAACTACATCTCCTGGGACGAATATTTTATGGGCATCGCCCTGTTGGCGGCGCAGCGGAGCAAGGACCCCGGCACCCAGGTAGGCGCCTGCATCGTTTCGCCGGAGAATATCATCATTTCCACCGGCTACAACGGCTTTCCCAACGGCTGCAGCGACGATGAGTTCCCCTGGGCGCGGGAGGGGGAGGACACCAAATATCCCTACGTCGTTCACGCCGAGCTCAACGCCATTTTGAACGCCGGCGGCCGGGTGCTGCGGGGGGCGCGGCTGTATGTGGCCCTGTTCCCCTGCAACGAGTGCGCCAAGGCCATCATCCAGAGCGGCATCCGGGAGATCATCTACCTGTCGGACAAGTACGACGGCACCCCGGCCAACCGGGCCTCCAAACGGATGCTGGACGCGGCGGGGGTGGTCTACCATCCGCTGCAGACTGATGTGACCTCCCTGACCCTGGATTTCCGGCCATGAGTGTCCAATATCTGGTCTCGCCCATGGGTGTTCTGCGGCTGTGGGCCAGGGAGGGGAAGCTCCGGCAGATCGAACCGGTACCGGCGGCGGAGCAGGACTTCCCCGACGCCGTTACGGAACAGGCCGCCTCTGAGCTGCAAGAATATTTTGCCGGAAAACGGACAGAATTTACCGTAGCGGCCCTGCCCTACGGATCGGCCTTTCAGCAAAGGGTCTGGTCTGCCCTGTCCCGGGTCCCCTACGGCAGGGTCGTGACCTACGGCGCTCTGGCTGCCGCCATCGGTCAGCCCTCTGCCTGCCGCGCCGTCGCCAGTGCCGTGGGAAAGAATCCCCTTTTGATCCTGATACCCTGCCACCGGGTGGTCGCTGCTGCGGGACTGGGCGGATTTTCCGCCGGACTGGAGGCAAAACGGACTCTTTTGGCCCTGGAGGGTGTGCAGATCGTGGAAAAAACTCCTTTTTCCGAAAAATTTTTCTTTACTTTCCCCTGAAACTATGCTAATATGGTAAGGCTGACGATTTCGCCAGACAACATCCGCGCGCCCAGTCCCGGGAGACCGCTGAAAACAGCATTCCGCCATCCCCGACTTAGCCGCAGGAGAATCTATTGAAAGGTGGAAAAAACCATGATCCAGAAGGAAAAGAAAACCGCTATCATCAACGAGTACGCGACCCATGAGGGCGACACCGGCTCCCCCGAGGTCCAGATCGCCATTCTCACCGCCCGCATCAACGAGCTGACCGAGCACCTGCGTGAGCACAAGCACGACAACCATTCCCGCCGTGGCCTGCTCATGATGGTCGGTAAGCGCCGCAGCCTGCTCGACTATCTTGCAAAGAAGGACATCAACCGTTATCGCGCCATCATTGCAAAGCTGGGCATCCGTAAGTAATAGCGCTCATCGGGCGGCCCACCGGCCGCCCGGTTTTTTCACCCCGGCAAAGCA
>CALZCW010000073.1 GCA_945635805.1 uncultured Clostridia bacterium | reverse complement strand
GCCTGCTCCTCCACCGGCAACGCCGCCTCCTCTCTGGCGGGCAACGCCGCTGCTGCGGGCCTCAAGACCTACATCTTCGTTCCCTGCCGCGCCCCCAAGGGTAAGGTCGCCCAGCTCATGACCTTCGGCGCCAACGTCGTTTCCGTCCAGGGCAACTACGAGGAGACCTTCGAGCTGTCCAAGGCCGCCATCGACAAATGGGGCTGGTACAACCGCAACGCCGCCATCAATCCCTACCTGTCCGAGGGCAAGAAGACCGTCTCCCTGGAGATTGCCGAGCAGCTGGGCTGGAAAATGCCCGACTACCTGGCCATTTCCGTCGGTGACGGCTGCACCATCGCCGGCGTCTGGAAGGGTCTGAAGGACCTGTACGCCATCGGCTTCATTGATAAGCTGCCCCGTTTGATCTCCGCACAGGCCGAGGGCTGCCATCCCATCAACCGCGCCATCGCCAACAACGAGCCCTGGTATCCCATGGAGGAAAACACCCTGGCAGATTCCATCGCCGTCGGTGTGCCCCGCAACGCCGATAAGGCCCTGAGCGCCATCCGGGAGTCCAACGGCATCGTGGTCAACGTCACCGACGAGGAGATCATGGCCGCGCAGAAGCTGGTCGGCATGACCTGTGGTGTCTTCGGTGAGCCTGCCGGTGTCACCGGCGCTGCTGGACTGAAAAAGCTCTGCGAGCAGGGCGTCATCGGCGAGAACGACATCGTTGTTTCCGTTATCACCGGCAACGGCCTGAAGGACGTTGCCAACGCCATCAAGGCCTGCGGCGAGCCCATGAGCTGCCCCAACGATATGGATCAGCTTTTGAAGGTCTTTGCGGAAAACGGCATCGAGCCGGAAAAGGCATAAAGAGAAACAAAACGCGCTGCAGCTCCCACCCTTGGGATGCTGCAGCGCGTTCTTTATATCTGCATCAATAAGGCATCAGCGGCGCAGAGCCGTCGTCCTCGGCGTTCTCCACCGCCTGAATCTCCGCCTCATAGCTGTAGCTGTCGTTGACACGCACCGTGACAACGTCACCCACGCTGGCGCCCAAAACCGCCTTGCCCAGAGGCGACTCCATGCTGATGAAGCCCGCGTTGGGGTCGATACGCACGGTGGAGACCACCTGAATGACCATGGTCTCGTCGTCCTCCGGCAGATAGAGCGTCACCCGGTCATAGAGCTTGACCTTCCCGACCTCACCCGGCATACCGCCCGCGTCATCGTCGATGATCTGGGCGGTTTTTATCATGTTTTCCAGATAGCGCATACGGCTGTCGTTGCGGCGCTGGGCCTGCTTGGCTGCTTTATACTCGTAATTCTCGCTGAGGTCGCCGAATTCTCGGGTCCGCTTGACCTCCTCAATGATCTTTGGCCGCTGGTTGAGCCGCCGGTCCTCCAGCTCCGCCTCCATCAGGGCAATGTCCTTTTTCGTCAGTTTGTCGTACATTATAAAGGCCTCTTTTCCTTATTCCGGGCGGCAATGCTCAAAAATGGGCAGTGCGCCCCTCTGTTTTGCCTCGGAGACCTCCGCAACGCTGCGGAGAGTCCAACTGAATTCCTGCACACCCCACAGCTTTTTGCTCAGCCGGAGGGCAGGCTGCCTCCGGTCTTGGAAGCAATAGGCAATAAAATGGGGTGTCGTGAGGAAATTGGTACACAAGTTGGTCAAAAGCCACGCCAGCGGCAAGCTCAAACCGCTTCGGCTGCGAATAAAATTCTGGGAGAGCTGCCCGCGAATGACCTCCGGACGGTGCTTCTTCAGCCAGAGCAGGACCCGTGGATCAAAGGACTCCATGCAGAACTGCAGGCCCGGATACTGATCCAACAGCGCGCAGACCCTCTCCGTCAGAACGGCGTGGTTTTTGCGAAACGCCTTGATCTCCACCACCAGAGGTGTCTTCCCCTCAAACAGGGGCAAGACCTCCTCCAGATAGGGGATGCGCTCCCCTGTTCCCTCCAGGGTCAGGCCGTCCAGTTCCTCCGCCGTGCAGTCGCAGATGTTTTTGTCCACACCGGCGGTCCGCAGCAGGCTCTCGTCGTGCATGACCACCAGACGGCCGTCCTTGCTCAGATGAACGTCCAGCTCAGCACCGTAACCGTTCTCCACGGCAAGGCGGAAGGCTGCCAGGGAATTTTCCGGCACGCCCTTTTCGCTGTCATGGAGGCCCCGGTGGGCGTAGTCATAAGCCGCCAGACCGTAAAAACCGGGCTTGCGGCCTTTGCCCCGCAGGCTCAGAACATACAGCAAAAGCAGTACGGCAACAACAGCCAGAACGATGAAAAACACCATAGGTCTTAATCCTCCACGTTCAGGGCTTCCAGGCCGCGCTTTGCCGTGGGCTTGTTATCGCCGTGCATGACAAAGAGCATGGTGCCAAAAGCCAGGGCGACAAACACCGAGGCATAGGGGAACAGGGCGGTCATGCCCATCTTATCCATGAGATAGCCGGACAGCAGCGGCGTCACCGTCTGCGCCGCCATGCTGGCGGTATAGTAGATGCCGGTGTACTTGCCCACGTTGCCGCCGCGGCACATCTCCACCACCATGGGGAAGGAATTGACGTTGATGGTGGCCCAGCCGATACCGGCCAGAGCAAACATACAGTTCATCAGCAGGTCGGAGCTGCTCTCCCGGAGGAAGCAGGCCACAAAGAAAGCCGTGGTCAGCATGGCGATGCCGCCGAGAATGGTCTTTTTTCTGCCCAGCTTGGACGAGACCATGCCGACGGGCAGATAGGAAAGGATGGCGGCTGCCTGGGCGATGATCAGGGTCAGGTTATAGTCCTTGTTGAGGATATTGCTGGCGTAGACGGAATACTTGGAGGTCACGGCGTTGTAGCCCATGTACCAAAGGACAATGGACGCCAGCAGCAGACAGAGGCTCCGGCGCTCCGCACCGTTCAGCTTTCTGCTGCCGCTCTGGTCATCGTCGTCCTCATCGATGCCGTAGCGGCGGCTCTCCTCGTGCATCTCCCGGACGAACTGCGGCTCGCGCACCTGCCACAAAAACAGCGCCAGCGCCAGCACCATGATTCCGGCGATCACGCTGAAATAGACGGTGTAGCTCATCATGGAATTCTTAACGGCACTGGTGGAGAACACCATACCCAGCACCAGAATCAAAATACCGCCGGCGCTTCCCATGAGATTGATGACGGCGTTGGCCTTGGAGCGCAGGGGCTTGATGGTCACGTCAGGCATCAGAGCCACGGCGGGAGAACGGAAGATCGCCATGGAAACCAGAACGAGCAGCAGCAGGGCGATAAAGAACACCAGCGTCATGGGATTCTCCGCCGTCTGCTGCCAGGCATAGGCCTGACGTGCAGGGACCACATAGTCGGTATAGTGGGGATTGGTGAAGGTCTCCCCAATCGCGTGTTTTTCCGCATCGGCACGTTCTTCTGCAGAGAATTTATCCTCCAGCGGATAGGAGAGCTGTTTTGCCTCACCGCCGCTATTTCCTTCATAGGTCAGTTGACTGGTGATCTGGACGAATTCCTCCCGGGTGAACACGTCGGAAAGGACGAATTCTTTTCCCTCCGGTGTCTGCAGGGTCGCGTCGACCTCACTGTCGTAGATGATCTCCAATGCGGCGGGAGAGTCGATATCCGTGACGGAGGCGATATTTCTCATCTGGGCATTGTCCACAAAGGACAGTCCGACAAAGGCGATCGCCGCCACCAGTGTGCCGATGAGGATAAAGGGCGTGCGTCTGCCCAGCTTGCTGTTGTGCCGGTCGGAAATCGCGCCGAAGAGCGGCAGCATAAACAGGGCAAGCACGTTGTCCAGGGCCATAATCGCGCCGGAGGCCGTCTGGGAAAGGCCGAATTTGTTGGTCAGGATCAGCGGGATGGTGTTGTCGTAGGCCTGCCAGAAGGCGCAGATGAGAAAAAAGGCAAAGCCGACAAAAACTGTGCGTTTGTAATTCAGCTTCATGGTTGTTTCTCTCCTATCAGATCTTGATAAAGCGCGCGGATATTTTCGTAGATGTGGGTGGGCTTTTCCGGGTTTTCCTCCACATCCTTCAAGGTGCTTTCCCCGGAGAGGACCAGGGCCGCGTCGATCCCTGCCCGTCTGCCGCAGGCGATGTCCGTGTAGACCCGGTCTCCGACAAGGAGGGTCTCCTCCTTGGAAAAGCCGTATTTTTCCATGGCCAGGAGGGCCATTTCCGGCTGGGGCTTGCCGATGAATACCGGCTGCCTACCGGTAGCGCGGGTGAGCATCTGGCAGACGCTGCCGCAGTCAGGCACATAGCCGTACCAGGTCGGGCAGACCCAGTCCGGGTTGGCGGCGATAAAGTCGACGCCGCGGTTCAGGAGGATGCAGGCGTCCTCCAGCTTTTGAAAGGTCAACTCCGTATCAAAGCCGCAGACCAGTGCGTCCACTTTCTCCGAACAGACGTCGGTGATCCGGAAGCCCGCCTGGGAAAGCTGACTGCGAAAGGATGCCGTGCCGAAAGCGTAGAGCAGCCTGTCCCTGTAGCCGTGGGCGTCCAGCCAGACGACCAGCGCGTCGACGGAGGTCAGGAAGTCGTCCCGCACCGCCGTGATCCCCAGCCGTGCCATCTTCTCCACATAGGCCTCCACGCTTCGGGAGGAATTGTTGGTCAGAAAGAGATATTTGCCACCTATCTTCCGCACCTGAGCCAGGAAGTCCGTCGTGCCGTCAAAGAGCGTCTCATCCAGATAGATGGTCCCGTCCATGTCCAGCAGGAACAGGCGTTTGTTCGTTATGGAAGGATTTTTCAGCTTTTCCATTATACTCCCTCGCGGCGTTTCAGCCGCAGATACAGCGCTCCTGCCACACAGACAGCGATCACGTCCACCATAGGCTGAACCCAAACGCAGCCGTAGAGGGGATAGATCGCATCCATCAAAAACAGCAGCGGAATGTCGATAACGCCCTTGCGGACGATGGAGGTGATCAGGG
>CALZCW010000072.1 GCA_945635805.1 uncultured Clostridia bacterium | reverse complement strand
ATATCTATGCTATAATTATCGTAATTTCATAACCTTATCGAGAGTGGCGGAGGGACCGGCCCGATGAAGCCCGACAACCTGCGGCAACGCAAGGTGCCAATTCCGGCGATGGTAATCGACAGATGAGGACATGACGTACCCTGTCGAAAACAGGGTATTTTTTATATCGAAAGGGCTATGAAACTAAATAAAGAAAGGAAGCCCTTTTATGCAAAAACGTATCTTTACCTCTGAATCCGTCACCGAGGGACATCCCGACAAGGTCTGCGACCAGATCTCTGACGGCGTCCTGGACGCCATTTTGGCACAGGACAAAAACGCCCGCGTCGCCTGCGAGTGCATCGCCACCACCGGCATGGTGCTGGTCATGGGCGAGATCTCCACGGACTGCTATGTGGACATCCCCCATGTGGCCCGCGAGACCCTGCGCAAGATCGGCTACGATTCTCCCGCAGCGGGCTTTGACGGCAACACCTGCGCCGTCCTGACCGCCATCGACGAGCAGTCCGGCGACATCGCCATGGGCGTCGACAGCTCCTATGACGAGGCGGACACTCTGGGTGCCGGCGACCAGGGCATGATGTTCGGCTTCGCCTGCGACGAGACCGAGGAGCTGATGCCCGCTGCCATCTCCTTTGCCCACAAGCTGACCAAAAAGCTCTCCGCCGAGCGGAAAAACGGACATCTGCCCTGGCTCCGTCCCGACGGCAAGAGCCAGGTGTCCGTTCAGTACGCCGCCGACGGCTCCGTGGAGCGCATCGATAACGTGGTCATCTCCACCCAGCACGCCGCTGACATCTCCATCAAGGATCTGCGGGAAGCGGTGGTGGAGGAGATCATCCGGCCCACCCTGCCGGAAAACCTGCTGGACCGGGATACCAAGTTTTATGTAAACCCGACCGGCCGCTTTGTCATTGGCGGACCGGTGGGCGACTCGGGCCTGACCGGCAGAAAAATCATCGTGGATACCTACGGCGGCTACGCTGCCCACGGCGGCGGCTGCTTCTCCGGCAAGGACCCGACCAAGGTGGATCGCAGCGCCGCCTATATGGCTCGCTACGTTGCAAAGAACATCGTCGCTGCCGGACTTGCCCGCCGCTGCCAGATCGAGCTGGCCTATGCCATCGGCGTGGCGCAGCCCGTCTCCATCCATGTGGACACCTACGGCACCGGCAAGCTCAGCGACCTGCGTTTGAGCGAGATCGTCAGTGAGTGCTTCGATCTGCGTCCCGCCGCCATCATTTCCGCTCTTGACCTGCGCCGTCCCATTTACCAGCAGACTGCGGCCTACGGCCACTTCGGCCGCACGGACCTGGATCTGCCCTGGGAGAAGACCGACGCCGTGGAGAAAATTCTGGCAAAAGCATAAACAGAGAACCGAGGCTGTAATTTATGAAGCTATCCAAAAAGATCGACGCCTGTGAGCTGTCGCCCATCCGTAAGTTCTACCCCTTTGCGGAGGCGGCGAGAAAGCGCGGCATCACCATCCACTCCCTGAATATCGGCCAGCCGGACATTCAGACCCCGGAGGTCTATTTCGACGCCATCGCGGGCTACCGCGAAAGCGTCCTGGCCTACGCGCCGTCCCCCGGCATCCCTTCCCTTATCGAGGCGGTGCGGGGTTACTACGCCCGTCTGGGGGTGGATTTTGACAGCGGCGACATCCTCATCACCACCGGCGGCAGTGAGGCGCTTCTCATGGCCATGCTTTGTATCCTCGACGAGGGCAGTGAGGTCATTGTCCCTGAGCCCTTCTATCCCAATTACCATACCTTTATCCGTGCGGCGGGAGGCCGTATCTGCCCGGTCCATACCAGGCCCGAGGACGGCTACCGCTACGCCACCCGGGAGCAGATCGAGCCTCTCATCAACGAAAACACCCGGGCGCTTCTGGTCACCAACCCGGGCAACCCCACCGGCACCGTACTGACGGAGGAGGAACTGCGCCTGCTGGCGGATATCGCCAAGGAGCATGACCTCTATTTCATCTGCGACGAGGTCTACCGCGAGTTCATCTACGACGGCGGCCACCTGACCACGGCGGCCCGTTTTGAGGATATGGCGGAGCAGCTCATTCTCATCGACTCCGTATCCAAGCGCTTCAGCGCCTGCGGCGCCAGAATCGGCGCGCTGCTCTGCCGCAACAAGGCACTGATCGACGCGGCGACGAAGATCGCCCAGGCCCGTCTGAGCGTGGCTACGCTGGATCAGATCGGCGCGGTGGCCCTTTACGGCGTGGAGCCGTCCTATTTCGACGCCACCCGGCAGGAGTATCAGCACCGCCGCGATGTCTGCTACCGCAAGCTGCGGGAGATTCCCGGCGTTGTCACCACCGAGCCGAAGGGCGCCTTTTACACCATGGCCAAGCTGCCCGTGGACAACGCGGAGGACTTCCAGATGTTCCTGCTGCAGGAATTCGAGGACCACGGCGAGACGGTCATGTTCGCGCCGGGCAGCGGCTTCTATGCCACCGAGGGCGCAGGCGTCAGCGAGATCCGCATTGCCTATGTGCGCTGCGCGGAGGAATTGGAGCGGGCGCTGGACCTGCTGCGGCTGGCCATTGAGCGCTATAACAAGCGCTGATGGTAAACTGAGGGCGAAACGAACGTACTTCTCTTGGGCGGACAGAGTCGTCCGCCCCTGCATACATCTATCAAATCAACCCGTAGGGGCGGACGGCTCTGTCCGCCCTTTTCGTTTCGATACAAGCGTCGCCGGAGGCTGCTCCAAAACGGAACAGCCTCCGGCGCTTTATGCTGTCGGGCAAAGCAAGCAGAATTATTTCTCGCCGCGCAGCTCGATGATGCGGTCCCGCAGGACGGCGGCGTATTCGTACTCCATCATGCGGGCGGCGGCGCGCATTTCCTTTTCCAGCCGCGCGATCTCCCGTTCCCGCTCCACCTTGGTCATCTTCACGCCGTCGGCACGGGCCGCGTCGCTTTCGGACTGGGTGATCTCCAGCAGCTCCCGCACGTCCTTGACGATGGTCTTGGGGACGATGCCGTGGGCCTTGTTGTAGGCGTCCTGGATGCCGCGGCGGCGGTTGGTCTCCTTGATGGCGGCCTCCATGGCGGCGGTGATCTTGTCGGCGTACATGATGACCCGGCCCTCGGCATTGCGGGCCGCGCGTCCGATGGTCTGGATCAGACTGGTCTCGCTGCGCAGGAAGCCCTCCTTGTCGGCGTCCAGAATGGCCACCAGGGACACCTCCGGCAGGTCCAGGCCCTCCCGCAGGAGGTTGATGCCCACCAGCACGTCGAATTTCGCCATGCGCAGATCCCGCAGGATCTCCATGCGCTCCAACGCCGCCACGTCGGAGTGCATATAGCGCACCCGGATACCGGCCTTTTGCAGGTAGCTGGTCAGATCCTCGGCCATGCGCTTGGTCAGGGTGGTGACCAGGACCCGCTCCTTGCGCTCCACCACGCGGTTGCACTCGCCGATGAGGTCGTCGATCTGCCCCTCGATGGGCCGGACGAAGATCTCCGGGTCCAGCAGTCCCGTGGGCCGGATGACCTGCTCGGCGATCTGCCCGGCGCGGCCGCGCTCAAATTCGGCGGGCGTGGCGCTGACGTAGACCGCCTGGTGAATCTTGCTTTCAAACTCGGGGAAGGTCAGCGGGCGGTTGTCAAAGGCACTGGGCAGACGGAAGCCGTAGTCCACCAGGCTCTCCTTCCGGCTGCGGTCGCCGGCGTACATGGCCCGCACCTGGGGAATCGTCACATGGCTCTCGTCCACGAACAGGATAAAATCCTCCGGGAAATAATCCAGCAGGGTCATGGGCGGCGTCCCGGGGGCTCTGCCGGAAATGACGCGGGAATAGTTCTCGATGCCGCTGCAGAAGCCGATCTCCTGAAGCATCTCGATGTCGTACATGGTGCGCTGGCGGATGCGCTGGGCCTCCAGCAGCTTGTCGTGGGCCTTGAACCAGGCTTCCCGCTCCTCCATCTCCGCCTCGATCTCGAAGATGGCCCGTTTCAGCTTTTCCGGCGAGGCGACGTAATGGGAGGCCGGGTAGATGGCCACATGGTTGACCACCCGTTCCGGGATGCCGGTGACGGCGTTGATCTCGGAGATCCGGTCGATCTCGTCGCCGAAGAACTCCACGCGGATGGCCCGCCCGGACCAGTAGACCGGGTAAATTTCAACGGTATCGCCCCGGACGCGGAAGGTGTTGCGGGCGAAGTCGATGTCGTTGCGCTCATAGCGGATCTCGACCAGCTTGCGCATCAGCTCCTCGCGGTTTTTCTCCATGCCTGTCCGCAGGGAGATGACCATGTTTTTGTAGTCGATGGGGTCGCCCAGACCGTAGATGCAGGAGACGGAGGCCACCACGATGACATCCCGCCGCTCAAAGAGGGAGGAGGTGGCGCTGTGGCGCAGGCGCTCGATCTCGTCATTGACCGCCGAGTCCTTTTCGATGTAGGTATCCGTGTGGGCGATATAGGCCTCGGGCTGGTAGTAGTCGTAGTAGGAAATGAAGTATTCCACGGCGTTTTCCGGGAAAAATTCCCGGAATTCGCTGCAAAGCTGGGCCGCCAGGGTCTTGTTGTGGGCCAGCACCAGGGTCGGGCGGTTGAGCTTTTCGATGACGGAGGCCATGGTGAAGGTCTTGCCGGAGCCGGTAACGCCCAGCAGGACCTGCTCCCGCATCCCGTTTTTGAGACCCTGGGTCAGCTTTTCAATGGCCTCGGGCTGATCTCCCGTGGCGCTGTAGGGCGCGTGAAGTTTGAAATCCATAAATGCCTCCGGTTTATCTGTCAAAAACTGCCCCAGGCAGTTTTTGAGCTAAGGGCTTAGGGTTAAAGACTAAGGGCTAAGGACTAAGGGTGAATGACTGAGGTGTCTGCTTCGCAGACGAATAAAAACTATAACGCACATTCATTAAAGCATCCGTAGGGGCTGGCCTCCCGGACAGCCCACCTGAAA
>CALZCW010000071.1 GCA_945635805.1 uncultured Clostridia bacterium | reverse complement strand
TTTCGCCGCTGACCATCCAGCAGGCACAGCCGTTTTGCTCCACCCACTTTAGGACACGAGCTGCTTCCTCCGGGTCGATGGGCTTGCCGTAGAGCAGCTCTCCCTCCGCGCTGTAGGCATCCTGGCCGTTGTTGGTGAGCAGACCGTCAAAATACAGACCGTCCAGCAGATGCTCCGAAGCAATCTCAAACTTGGAGCGCCCTGTCGCCACATAGCACAAGACGCCCGTTTCCCGCAGACGCTCCAACGCCTGCTTTGCCGAGGGCGGGTACACCTTTTTCCGCAGAGAGACCAGGGTCCCGTCGATGTCGAAAAATGCCGCCCGGATCATAGGGCCAGGATCTCCGCCTTGTCGCCGTCCGCAGTCAGCTTGATCTGAGAGATGGGATGCTCATAGCTGTCGATGATACGCTCGGCAATGCCGTCCTCCAGCTCTCGCTGGATGGTGCGGCGGAGATTTCTCGCGCCATAGGTGACGGAATAGGACTTTTTCACCAGGTAGTCGAGGATGCTCTCGTCCCAGGTCAGGCCGATGCCGTGTTCCTTCAGGTTCTCACGCAGCTCGCCCAGCATGATGGCGGCGATCCCGCGGAAGTTCTCCTCCATCAACTTGTTGAAGCAGACGATCTCATCCACACGGTTGAGGAATTCCGGACGCAGCAGCTCCTGCAGGGCTTTCATGGCCTTGTCCTTGCTCTGCTCAGACACGCTGCGGCCAAAGCCCACGGAGCCATCCTTGCGGTCGGAGCCGGCGTTGGAGGTCATGACGATGACCGTATTTTCAAAGTTCACCACGCGGCCCTGGGCATCGGTAATGCGGCCATCATCCAGAATCTGGAGCAGTACGTTGAGCACGTCGGGATGGGCCTTTTCCAGCTCGTCAAAGAGGATGACGGAATAGGGCTTGCGGCGGATCTTCTCCGTCAGCTGGCCCGCCTCGTCATAGCCCACATAGCCGGGAGGCGATCCGATGAGCTTGGAGACGGAATGGCGCTCCATATACTCGGACATATCCAGCCGCACCAGAGAATCCACCGAGTCGAACAGCTCGTCGGCAAGGCATTTGACCAGCTCCGTTTTTCCCACGCCGGTGGAACCGACGAAGATAAAGGAGACGGGATGTTTCTTGGTGGCGATGCCCACACGGCTGCGGCGGATGGCGGAGGCGACGGCCGAAATGGCCTCGTCCTGGCCGACAATGCGCTTTTTCAGGCGCTCTTCCAGGGTACGAAGCTGCTCATATTCCTGGGCGCGGATCTTGCTGGCGGGGATCTTCGTCCACATTTCGATGACCCGGGCCAGATTCTCCATGGTCAGCGTGGGGGCCGGCTTGGCCTCCAGCTCTGCGATCTCCTTGTCCAGACGCAGAACATTTGTGCGCAGGGTGGCAAGGCGCTCGTAATGCTCATTTTCCGTGTCCTCGGTGAGCATCTTGATCTCCAGCTCGTAATCCGCCTTTTCCTTGCGTTTTTCCGCCAGATCGGAGATCTCCCTGGTATGCAGGTTCAGGTCGGAGCAGGCCTCGTCCAGCAGGTCGATGGCCTTGTCCGGCAGGAAGCGGTCGGTGATATAGCGTTCGGAGAGAACAACGGCCTGCCGGGCGATCTCGTCGGGCACCCGGACGCCGTGGAACAGCTCATAGTAGTGGGCAATGCCGCGCAAAATCGCCGTCGCTTCCTCGATGGTCGGCTCCGTCACGGTGACGGGCTGGAAGCGGCGCTCCAGAGCTGCGTCCTTTTCGATATATTTCCGGTACTCGGCAAAGGTGGTGGCGCCGATGACCTGGATCTCTCCCCGGGAGAGGGCAGGCTTGAGGATATTGGCGGCGCTCATGGAGCCCTCCGCGTCACCTGCACCCACCAGATTGTGAACCTCGTCGATAACCAGGATAATGTTGCCGCAGGCCTTGACCTCGGCAATGAGGCTCTTCATGCGGCTTTCAAACTGGCCCCGGAACTGGGTGCCGGCCACCAGGGAGGTCAGGTCCAGAAGATAGACCTCCTTGTCCCGGAGCTTGTAGGGCACGTTGCCCGCCACGATGCGCTGGGCAAGGCCCTCGGCGATGGCGGTCTTGCCCACGCCGGGCTCACCGATCAGGCAGGGGTTGTTCTTCTGGCGGCGGTTGAGGATCTGCACCACCCGCTCTGTCTCCACCTCGCGGCCGATGATCTTGTCCATGGCGTTGTCGCGGGCTCTGGCGGTGAGATTGATGCAGTAATTGTCCAGGAACTTGTGCTTTTGCTTCTTGGGTTTGTCCGTTGTCGGCTCCTTGGACTTCTCCTTCGGCTCCTCCTTGGGCACGATGGCGTCCGGGCCGCCGAACAGACGGTTCATATGGGGGAAGGTGGCGGTGCGGCTGCCGATGTCGTCCTCATCCTCCTCGTCCTCGGGCTGCATCAGCGCCATCATTTCGCTGTTCAGGCCCTCCAGGTCCTCGTCGGTGATGCCCATGCGCTCGACGATGTCATCGACCTGCTTGATGCCCAGCTCTCTGGCGCATTTCAGGCACAGGCCCTCGTTGGTGCTTTTGCCGTTTTCCACCTTGGTGATAAAAATAACAGCAACATTTTTCTTGCATCTGCTGCAAATGGTCGGTTTCATAGAATGTTCCTCCGTTAGGGGATAAATAGGGTTGCCTGGCTGCCGTCCAGGCAAAAAGCGGTGCCGTCGGAACGGACATAGGCGGCAAGGAAATCGCCGCACTCCGTCTCGGCGCAGGTCCTTAAGGCGCGGTCATAGATGCTCAGGCCGTCGGCAGTCAGCAGGGCGGTATAGCTGCCGCAGGTGTTCAGGGACAGGGGCGCTGCCACACGGCAGAAGCCCGCGCTTTTTCCGTCGGTGTCCAGGAGCATCAGGCCGCAGCCTTCCTGATCGTAAAGGTCGTAGACGGCGGCAAGAAAGCCTTCGCCAAAGCTGTAGGCGCACAGGTCGCCCTCGTTTTCCGGGTACTTGCGCAGCAGGGTGCCCTCGGCAGTGAAGAAGGCCAGGCTCGTCTCACCGACGGCACAGAGGCGGTTATCCTCCAAAAAAGCCAGGTCATAGACAAGCTGCACGCCCAGAGAAAGCTCTCCGACAGGCTCGGTGCTGTCGGTGGCAAAGAGCAGCGCGGAAGAAGACAGCTCCAATTCCTCCTGCCCAAGCGCGACAGCCGAAACGTAGCTGCCGTCGGGAGAAATGGCGCAGGCGCATAAATTGCGTGTGGCGGAGCTGTGGCGGAAACGAAGCTCGCCGCTTGCGCTGTAGACCTCCAGCACGGCGCGGCAGCCATCGCCTGCGGACAGAACGGCAAAGCTGCCGTTTCCTGCCAGATCGGCGTCATAGATGGAACCGACGGCGGCAGTACAGCGTTTCTGCCCGTTGCTGTCCAGCAGGGTCAGCTCCGTGCCACCGATCTCGTAGACCAGCAGGAAGTCTCCCCTGCTCTTGAGCGTCAGCTCCTGTCTGCCGCTGATCTCACATCTCGCCCGGACCGTTCCCTCATCGTCATACAGGGAAACAGCATTGCCGGAGGCTGCGGCCAGATAGTCGTCCATCACGGCGTAGACGCCGTTTTCCACAGGAAAGGACGCGCCGTCGGCACCGAGATAGCGGAAAAACCGCTTGATGCCGTCCAATTCCGTGCTGCGGTCCAAAAAGAACAGGGCCAGCAGCACTGCCACCAGCAGTACCGCCAGCGCAAAGATCAGCCAGCGCCGTCCGTGCTTTTTGGGGACCTGAATGATCTCCGCCTTATCGGACATGGAAGGCCACCTCCCCGTCGTCATACCATAGCTGCGTCATATAAAGGCCGCCCGGCGGAACTGTCGGGCCGGCGGCAGTACGGTTGCCGGCCTCCAGTATCTTGCCGATGTCGCTGGGCGCCAGCTTTCCCTCGGCGGCGTAGACCACCGTGCCCGTCATGGCGCGGGCCATATTATAGAGAAAGCCGTTGGCGCAGATGCGAAGATAGATCAGTTCGCCGTCCCGCTCCACCTCAAAATGGTGGACCGTGCGGACCGTGGATTTCACATCGGTGCCCACGGAACGGACGGCGGCAAAATCGTGGGTACCCACGAACTGGGCTGCCGCCTGCCGCATGACCTCCTCGTCCAGATGCTTGGGATAAAACCAGGCGCGGTTTACATAAAACGGGTCGCGGATGTGGGAATTATAGATCTGATAGGTATATTCCTTTTTTACACAGGAGCCGATGGCGTTGAAGCCGTCGTGGACCTGGCGGGCGTCATAGACCACGATGTCCCCCGGCAGATGGGTGTTGAGGGCGTAGGGCAGCCGCTCGCAGGGAATGGCGGACTCAGTGCGGAAATTGGCGACATAGACCCTGGCATGGACGCCGGCGTCCGTCCGACCGCAGCCGGTCAGATGCACCTTATGCCCGACCACGGCGGCAGCCGCTTCCTCCAGCGTCTGCGCCACGGTACGGGCATTTTTCTGCACCTGCCAGCCGTGATAGGCTGAGCCGTCGTATTTCAAAAACAGGGCGATATTACGCACAATGTCCCTCCCATTATAAAGCAAATTGCCTTAAAACGATGACCGCAGCCAGCAGCAGCGCCCCCAGCAGCAGCGCAATCACATCACGGCCCCGGTAGTGAAGCTGCTTGAGCTTGGTACGGCCCTTGCCGCCGTGATAGCAGCGGCACTCCATGGCGGTAGCCAGCTCATCGGCGCGGCGGAACGCGCTGACGAACAGCGGCACCAGAATCGGGATCAGGGCCTTGGCGCGGCGGAAGATGTTGCCCGTTTCAAAGTCTGCGCCGCGGGCCTTCTGGGCGGAGATGATCTTGTCCGTCTCCTCGATGAGGGTGGGGATAAAGCGCAGGGCGATGCTCATCATCATCGCCAGCTCATGGACGGGAAAATGGAGCTTTTTCAGCGGTGAAAGGAGGGATTCCAGGCCGTCGGTCAGGGCGATGGGCGAAGTGGTGTAGGTCAGCAGGAAGGTGCCCA
>CALZCW010000070.1 GCA_945635805.1 uncultured Clostridia bacterium | reverse complement strand
CGGAGCTGGCGGCGTAGGTGACGGCTGCGGCGTACCATTTTGTAGCGGGAACATCGGAAAAGCCGGTAGCGGCGGCATCCCCGCCGGATGCGGCGGAAACGGGAAGAAGGAGCGTCGTGAGCATAGATACAATCAGAAATACGCAGATAAGCTTGACTTTTTTAACAGCAAAGTCAATGCCATATTTCCGGGCTATGCGGCTGAAATCCCGGAAGCCGCTGTCATGGAGCTCAATCGAGGTCATGCCCTTATCCTTCTCGGCAAGCTCCTTTACGGTCATCCTGCCGTGCCGCTGCATACGCGCCGTCTGCTTCTGCTCTTTCTTAATTGCTTTCTTCCTGCGATGTTCCGCAGGGGCTTTAGCGATTTTTGCGGCATACGACAATGCTTTTGCCAGCGCCCGCGGCGTCAGCTTGACAACATCTTTCACAATAACGACAACCTGACGGCCAATCTCCTGTTCAACTTCTTGCATGGGTTACTCCTTTCTTTCGCAGTAGACTACGTATCGGTATCTGCCGCCGCTGCCGTAGGGATGGCAGGTCAGCAGGGTGACCAGATCCCGGCCCTCCTGAATCAGCAGCGCCTCCGTCTGCCAGGGCTCGATGATCTTGATCTCAGAGACGGTGTAGGTCAACGTCTCCCATAAGTTGGTTACGTGAACCACATCACCGACCTTCAGCAGCTCGATATGCCGGAAATGCAGAGCGCCGTTCCAGCCTCTGTGTCCGGCAAGGACGCAGTTGGTGTTGACGCCGCCGATTGGCATGGAGCTGATGGAGAGCTGGGCCGCGCCGCGGTTCAGGTGATCGTCGGTCGCGCCGAGGTAGATCGGCTCCTCGTAATCCATAGCGGGGATCGTCAGGACGCTTACGACCTCGCCTTCGAGGCCATAGGATGCGAGGTCGATCACGGTTGCCGTATAACACCACGGATCGGAGAGACCGGCCTGCCGGTCCTCGTAAATCTGTTCGTTATACGCCTGCATCGCTTCGCGCAGGCCCGCGTATTTTGGTTCCGGGGAGCCGGTCCCGGTCACAGCATCCGGCGTAATGCTTTCGGATTTGGGAATTCTGCCGCTTGTGTGATCCTGGGGAGCTGTCCCACGATCAGGATCGGCGGCAGTCTGTTGCCGTATCTCGTAGAAAGCGGCAACGTCAGAGGCCGCCTGGGCGGCCTGAGCGATTTGATTAAAGGTGGGGATCAGGAACACGTACAGAGCCGCGAGAAATAGCATCGCACTTATGGTAAGCAGAAGGTAAAACAGGAACGGCTTACGTTTCTTCATCCGTTTCCTCCTTCCTGTGCTTTCTGCGTCGCAGCAGAATCAGAACGACTACGGTGATCACTGCAAGCACAACGATCCCGCCGCCGAGCAGGAGGCCGAAAAGGTATTGCTCCATCCAGGTGGATTTTTTAGGTTCCTCCGTTGCCTCTGCCTTTTGTATGATCTCTTCGGCCTCTTCATAGGGAATGCGGTAGCCGCGGACATAGAGCCGGTGGGTGTTGACGCCGATGGGCGTACAGGTAACCAGGGTACACAGATCTTCCCCGGCGACCGGCTCCAACAGCTCCACCTCATGGGGCAGGACCTTGTTGATCTCCGTGACCTGATAGGCCAGCGTTTCATCCAGCACATGGAGGTAAAACACATCTCCGAGCTGGAGCTGATCGAGGTCCGAAAAGAGCTTTTTCCCGGCAACGCCGGAATGCCCGGTCAGAACGGAATGGCAGCCTTCGCCGCCGATGGGGAGGCTTGTACCGACCAAATGCCCGACGCCCTTCTGCAAAACCTCTTCGCTCGTGCCGTGGTAGATCGGGAGGTCGATACCGAGCTGGGGAACCACGACGTAGCCCATGAGCCCGGAGCCGGAGAGATTTAGCACAGCGTCGTATTCGACAGACGCCGCTGTGATGCTCTCCCGGATCAAGTGGACCGGAGCGAGAGAGGCGTTGTACGCTTCGGCGGCGGCTTGGGCTTCGCGGATCGCTGTATCGTCCAGCTCCCGTACATCTTCCTCGTAGTCCGTGCGGACCACGCTCTGATATTTGTCGTTGAGATAGTTGGACAGAACAGGATAGACGCCGATCAGAGCGGCGGCAAGAAGCAGCAGAACCGCTGCCGCGATCATAAGGATTCGTTTTAGTTTCATTGGGCCTCCGAGAGAGGGCGGCCCTCCGCAGGGGCCGCCCGGGGTGATGGTTGATTACTGCCCGTAAGCGGTCTTGCGCTTGCGGAAGGCCAGGTAGAGGGTGGAGGCGGCCACCGCCAGCAGGAGGGCGGCGATGACGCCGTACATCCAGTTGCCATTGTCGCCGGTCATGGGGGGCGTATAGCCGCGGGTGTTGACGACCTTCAGGGAGGCAAGGGCGTTCGCGCTGCCCTCAACGGCCTGCATATTGACGTCCTTGCCGTCCACGGTCGCGGAGGCGGTCAGCATATTGTGGGCCAGCTCCTGATAGTCCTCGAAGGTTTCATAGCGTTCGTCGTTCTGGACAAGGCCCAGCAAATCGGAGGCGTAGATCCCGCAGTGCCGGGTGTCGTCCTTGGCGGAGATCACGACGGTGATGCCGTCCTTCAGGAGGGTATAGCCGCTATCGGTCTGAGTCTCGGTCAGGACGTAGGCGTCATCCTCGACGCCCTTGATCGTCAGGACGCCGGTGGAGCTGTTGGGGATGAAGGTGGTAGCGTCCGCTTCGGCGGCCACGTGGCCGGTAACATAGTACACGCCTTCGCTGTCCTGACGGGCGACCAGCCAGTAGTTGTCCGTGGTGTTCTGCGCCTTGAAGTGAACCTTGGAGAAATCGCCGCGGCTATCGCTGAATTCCTTGGTCAGCTCCAGGACGTAGGTGTAGACGTGGCAGTCATCGACCAGGGTATCATGGTAGCGCATGTTGGAACGCTTCCAGGTCAGGACAACGGTGTTGGGGTTGCCGTTGTCGCCGAAGACCACTTCGGCATTCTGGTTCAGGGTGGCGCTGTAGGTGACGCAGACGTAGCAGTTGCTGTAGCCTTTCTCGGTCGCACCGGCAGCGGTATGGACGGTGGTGGCGGTGTTGATCTCGTTCAGACCGGCTTCGTTTACGTCTACCTTCATGGTGGTCGCACCGTTCTCGCCGGTGCCGTAAGTGACGGTGAACTTGGGATTAGCGTCGGTGAGCTTCCAGTCGGTGATCTTGTCGGTCATGGCAGCATCCCGGAAGAAGTGGATCTCTACGTCATAGGGGTTATAGTGGCCGTTCAGGAGCCCGGCGTTCTCAGCGGCCTCGTTGCCGTTGTATTCCAGGCCTTTGGACATGGTATCGAGCCAGCCCCAAACGGTCAGGGCCGTGGTCTTGGAGGTGATGGCAGGGAGCTTGTCGGTGAACAGGTAGTCCAGCTTATCGCCGGTGGAGGCGGTGGCGTTGTGGCCATAGCCGTCCGTGATCACGTCGGAGCCGTTATTCTTGCCGGTGTCGTCCTTGTTCTCGCGGACCAGCTTTTCCAGGGTGGGGATGCCGGTCTCATTCTTGGGATAGAGGGTCACGTTATACATCCATTCCTCGCCGCCGTTGGTGGCGTTGGTGCCGTTCACGGTGGTCATGGGGAGGGACACGAAGAAGGGATTGCAGGTGGAGGTGACCATCTCCGGGACCTTGGTCTCTACGATCAGGTAGAGGCCAAGGGGCAACTCGTCCTTGGAGGTACGGCCGTGTTCGTCGGTCTCGGAGAACTTGCCCGCGTTCTGCGCGGCCATGTAATCCGCCAGGAGGTTCTGCACGGTGGTCGCATTGGAGGTCAGGGCAGTGGCCAGGGCGTCGATCAGGGTGTCGGAGGTAAAGAAGTGATAGCCGTTCTCAGCGTAGGAGTCCACGACGGGATAGGCATTTTCGTTGGTCAGCCCCAGGGCGGAGAGCAGGGCGGCGTCCTTGGCGTCGTCCATCTTGTAGAGAACCATATTACGGTGAACGCCGTCCTCGGTCTCGGAGTAGGTGCAGATGTCGCCGATCTTGAGATAGCTGAACTCCACGCCCTTGATGGCGTAGCCGTAGCTCTTCTCGCCGTTGCCCAGGTCGTTCACCGTGCCGTCGTCCATGACGGCCTCCAGGGCGGTGTCCTTGACGCCGGTGGAAACGTAGGACCCCAGCATGGCGGCCACGGTGTCGTCGGTGTTGGCCATAGTCAGATCGTACTTGTAGATCTCGATGCTGCCGGTGCGGGTCGTGTCGATGGTCGCGTCGGCGACGGTCGCCGCGCTGACGGCGATGGAGAGAGAAAAGAGAATGGTGATGGCCATGAGGGCCGCAAGATAACGCTTGAATTTCATGTATGTTTTCCTTTCATAGCTGATTTGTTTGTTATGTTTTTGGAGTGTTGTCAGCGGTAAATACAAGAGGAGCAGCTCTGCTCCGGTAGATGAGATGTGTGGTTTTCATCAGGAGGTCAGTCCTTTCTGTTGTTGGCTGTGTGTTGCTGCTCAAGCTCATAAAACTCTTTGCGATAGGCCAGCTCCGCAGCCCTCCAGTCCAGAGAACCGTCGTCTTTTGTGTGCCGGGACATGAAATCCATCAGCTCATGCCAGCATTCATGCACAAGGTAATCTTCCAGCAGTGAGGTGATGTCGGCTCCGAAACACTGCAAGGCAGCCTCCGGATCGGGGTCGGCCTGCTCGTAGCTCAAAAGGCGGATGGTTACATCTTCGTGGCAGAATTCCTTGAGTGTTGCGTCAATGTCGCCGCTCCGATAGATCTTTACTTGGAGATCCTCACCGTAACGGTGAAGGGAAATATAACGGTTGCTGTTTTTTTGCCGTGAGCTTCACGTTGATCTGCTTTGCAGAGGCGGTCATAAGGCCAAGCGCGGTTATCATCACGACCTGAGCGGCTGCTGTGATAAACTCATGCTTCGCTCGCGTGGATTTCTTCTTTTCCCCGGCTTTGCTCATTCTGCACTCTCCCGTTTTTTCGGAAGGAACAGCATAAGGAG
>CALZCW010000069.1 GCA_945635805.1 uncultured Clostridia bacterium | reverse complement strand
CCGCGCGGCAGTCCCCGTTGCTTTTCTGGGCGTGACGTGCAGCGGCAATTTCTATGTCCCTCTGGACCTGACCCTGCCGGAAAAGCGCCTGCGGGATATTTATAACACCATGAAGCCGGCTGCCATTGTGTTGGCTGCCGCCGAAAGCGTTCCCCTCCCCTTTGCCCAGTGTCCCGTTCTTTCCGTGGCGGATCTGTCGGACGAGCCGGACTATGCCCTGGCCGACCTTACCATCGCCGAGGGGCTGGACACGGACCCCCTCTACTGTATTTTCACCTCCGGCTCCACCGGCGTCCCCAAGGGTGTCCTGGTGTCGCACCGGAGCGTAATCGACATGGCTGAACAGTTTACGGCGGCCTTCGGCTTTGATGCCACCGCCGTTTTCGGCAACCAGGCGCCCTTTGACTTTGACGTGTCGGTAAAGGATATCTACATTGCCCTGCGCAACGCCGCCTGCGTCCAGGTGCTGGAAAAGCCCCTGTTTCTCATGCCCAAGCGCCTCATCGCCCGGCTGAATGAACGGCGGGTCAACACCCTGATCTGGGCTGCGGCGGCCATGAAGATTCTGTCGGCGCTGCGGACCTTCGACTCGGTCAGACCCCTGTATCTGCGGCAGGTCATGTTCTCCGGAGAGCTGCTTCCGTGCAAGGTTCTCAATGACTGGCGCGCCCATATGCCTGAGGCCCGCTACGTCAATCTCTACGGTCCGACGGAGATCACCTGCAACTGCACCTATTATATTGTAGACCGCCCCTACGCCGACGATGAGATTCTGCCCATCGGCAAGCCTTTTGTCAATTCCGGCGTATTCCTCTGCAGCGGTTCGGAGGAAGTGACCGCCCCCGGCGACATCGGAGAGCTTTGCGTCCGGGGCACCTGTCTTGCCCTGGGCTACTATGAAAACCCGGAAAAAACCGCGGAGGCCTTCTGTCAGAACCCCCTGCAAAGCGCCTATCCCGAACGTATCTACCGCACGGGCGACCTGGCCAAGCGGCTGCCTGACGGCAATCTGCTCTTTGTCGGCAGGGCCGACTCCCAGGTAAAGCACATGGGTCACCGCATTGAGCTGGGAGAGATCGAGGTCGCCGCCAACGCCCTGCCGTCGGTGCATTATGCCTGCTGTCTCCACGATGCGGCGCGGGAAAAGCTCGTCCTGTTTTGTCAGGCGGAGGAGAATGACAGCAAGGCCCTTTTGCAGCAGCTCAAGGCCGTCCTGCCGGAATATATGCTGCCCAACCGCGTGGTGTTTTTGGACCAAATGCCTGCCAATCGCACGGGCAAGATCGACCGTGTGTTTCTCAGACAGCAATATATAAATAAGGAGTAACATTGTGGAAGAACTGATTCAAATTTTGGAGGGCTGCTGCCCCGATGTGGATTTTGAAAAAGAAACTGCCCTGATTGATGATGGAGTGCTCACCTCCCTGGACGTGGTGATGATCGTCGGCGAGCTGAACGAAGCCTACGACATCACCATCACCGTCGACGCCCTGGAGCCTGAGAATTTCAATTCTGCCGAGGCGATCTATGCCCTGGTGGAGCGTCTGCGCTGCGAATGATATGTCGCTGAGCAGTACCGCCTTTTTGATCTTTCTGGCAGGTGCGCTGCTGGTGTATTATCTGACGCCGCTGCGCTTCCGCTGGATCGTACTGCTGCTGGCAAGCGGCGTGTTTTATCTTTCCTACAGTCCTGTCGCAGCGGTCTACCTCTGCGGCACCATCGCCATGACCTACGGCGCGGCACGGTGGCTGGAGGCGCTGCACCGGAAGGAAAAGGAGCGCCTTGCCGGTGTGGAGCGCGGAGAGCGTCCCGCCGTCAAAAAGAAGGGCATGAAGCAGCGCCGCCGTGTGCTGGCTGCCGCGCTGTGTCTGAATTTTCTTACCCTGGCAGTCTTCAAGTATCTCGACTGGCTGCTCTCCGGCGTCAACTCTCTCATTGCCCTGACCGGGAGCGGCTTTTCCTTCCGTCCTCTGGGCCTGCTTCTGCCGCTGGGTCTTTCTTTTTACATTTTCCAGACCTCCGGCTATCTGATCGATGTCTATCGCGGCAAGGTGCAGGCGGAGCATAACGTCTTCAAATACGCCCTGTTTGCCGCCTACTTCCCCCAGATGATTCAGGGGCCCATCCACCGCTATCAGGAGCTGCAGCCCCGTCTCTTTGCCGAGCACCCGTTCCGCGCGGAAAATCTGCGCGACGGCATTGAGCTGATGCTCTGGGGCATGTTGAAAAAGGTCCTCATCGCCGACACCCTGGCAGCCGGTGTGGCGGAGCTTTACGGCAATTACGCCGCCTACAACGGTATTGTGGTGTTTTTCGGTGCCGCCCTTTACTGTCTGCAGCTCTACTGTGATTTTTCCGGCGGTATCGACATCGTCCGGGGCGTTTCCACCATGTTCGGCATCGAGCTGGGCGTCAACTTCCGCCGTCCCTATTTTGCCACCAGCGTGGATGACTTCTGGCGCCGCTGGCACATCTCCCTGGGCGAGTGGATGAAGGACTATGTGTTCTATCCCCTGGCACTGTCCCGGTGGCTGCCCCGCTTCTGCAAGCGCTTCCGCAAGCATCTGGGCCAGCGGGTCGGCAAGCTGCTGGTGCCCTGCATCTCCACCGTCGTGGTATTCCTTCTGGTGGGCATCTGGCAGGGACCGGGCCTGCAGAATATCGCCTACGGTCTGTGGAACGGACTGCTCATGTCCGGTGCCATGCTCTGCGCACCGCTGTTTGAAAAGTGGAAGCACAACGGGCGTCTGATGCACGTTTTCCGTATTCTGCGCACCTGTTTTCTGGTCGCCATCGGCCGGTTTTTCTCCCGTGCTGACAGTCTGGTCAGTGCCTGGGGGATGCTCCGTCACAGCTTCACCCACTGCCTTTGGAACCTTAGCCCGGGGGCGTTTCTCTCCTTTGGTCTGGATCTGCGGGGTTATCTGACCGTTTTTTTGGCCGGTCTGATCCTGTTTTTCGTCAGCTACCGCCAGGAAAAGGGCGTGCATATCCGCCAGTCCCTCGCGCAGAAGAAGCCCGTGGTTCAATTCTTTGTTCTGCTGGCCGCCGTGCTGATCGTGATGGCAGCGGTCTATCTCAACGGCGATTACACCGCCATTGCCTACGTCTACGAAAGTGTTTAGGGAGGATCTATGTCTGCGAAAAAATGGTTGATCATGTTCGCCGCCGTGGTGGTCCTCGCCCTGCTGCTGTGTATCGGCTTCAATCTTCTGGTCGATCCCTTCGGCGTTTTCGGCGACAGGCTGTTCCACTGGGATTCCTACAGTCAGACCAATAACCCCCGGGTGGCGAAGATCGAATACCTGGAGGAGCACCATGACGAATACGACTCCTATATCATTGGCTCCTCCTCCGCCGCGTCCTACGACACGGAGGCTCTGAACGCCTATACCGGCGCCCGGTTCTACAACCTTTTCGTCTATGGCTGCGACACCGGCGACTACAGCGACTTTGCCCATTACCTGATCGAAAACTACGAGGTCAAAAATCTGATTCTGAATATCGGCATCAACGAGGCCGCGCCTCCCACCAACGACGGGACCGGCCTGAATGACCGTTCCCACTACCGCGTTACCGGCGAGAGCAAGACCTCCTTCCTTCTGGATTACGCCTTTGCCAATCCCAAATACGCGGCGGAAAAGGTCTATTCCTACTTTACCGATACGGAGCTGCCCCAGGCTTTCGACGTTTTCCAGGTGGAAAGCGGCTGCTATGACAAGCGGCTGCGGGACGTGGAGAACATCGGCGACCTGGAGCGCTATCTGTCCGCCTACGGTGACAGCTTCTCCTGTGAGGAGCAGTCCTCCACCCTGCCGGAAAAGGAGACCTGCCTGCGGGCCGTGGAAGAGATCATTTCTCTCTGTGAGGAAAACGGCGTGGAGCTGACGGTGATCTTCTCCCCTGTCTACTACGGCCAGTGGGAAAAGGTGGATCCCCGGGAGCTGGCCGACTACAAGGCCGCTCTGGCGGAGCTGACGGATTACTGGGACTTCAGCCTGTCCTCCATTTCCATGGATGCCCGATATTTTTACGACGACACCCATTTCCACAACGCTGTCGGTTCCATGGTACTGGCGAAGATCTACGGCGATACCTCCGTCTATATGCCGGAGGATTTCGGCCGTTATGTGACGCGTGAGACTACCGGGCAGGAAACGATGCCCGACGCCTCTCTCACCAACAACAGCGTGGACGTGCCGATTTTGATGTACCATCATTTTGCCCGGGAGGGCAACGATGCCACGGTTATCACACCTGAGACATTCCGCGCCCAACTGGAGGCCATCCGGGACGCGGGCTATACCGCCGTTTCCATGCAGGAGCTTTACGACTACGTCTATTGCGGAACGGAGCTGCCGGAAAAGCCCTTCTGCATCACCATCGACGACGGCTATCTGAGCAACTACGAGATCGCCTATCCGATTTTGCAGGAGCTTGGCATGAAGGCAACCATATTCTCCATCGGCTTCTCCTTCGGTTCGTCGGTCTATAAGGATACGGATTATTCCATCACGCCCCATTTTGATTTTGACCAGGCGGCGGAAATGATGGACTCCGGCCTCATCAGCATCCAGTGCCACACCTACGATATGCACCAGTGGGCGCCCTATGAGACGGTGTCTCCGGTCCGTGAGGCCATGTCTCCCCTGCCCGGTGAATCGGAGGAAGAATTTATTCAAGCCATCCTTGCGGATGTTGACCAATACCAGCAGATGTATTCCCAGGCCTTTGGGAGCCGGACCATCGCTCTGGCCTATCCGTCGGGCGTCTATTCCGACCTGACGGAGGTGGTCCTCCACGAAAACGGCTTCCCCATCACCCTTTCCACGGATACCGACCGCCGCAATACCCTGGTCAAGGGGCTGCCCCAGACGCTTTGTGCGCTGTGCCGTCTGAACGTTTCGGAGGCTCAGGCCACGGAGGAGATTCTGACATACCTGGAAAACGGGAAAAAATAAGCGGAGTGCTTGTAAAATGAGCCTATTTGATCTGATCGTCACAGCCATCGCCCT
>CALZCW010000068.1 GCA_945635805.1 uncultured Clostridia bacterium | reverse complement strand
CCCATCATCAGTACGATACCAACTACGGCCTCTCGGAATCCATCGGCCCCGGCTGTGTCCATCTGGGCGTGGAGAATATCCACAAGGTCGGTGCCATCGGAAAGCCTGGCTACGGCTGGGAGGCAAAGATCGTCAACGAGAGGGGAGAGGCCGTTGCAGACGGCCAGGTGGGCGAGTTGATCGTCCATGGTCCCGGCGTCATGCTATGCTACTATAAAAACGAGGAAGCGACCAGGGAAGTCCTGAAGGATGGCTGGCTCTATACCGGAGACATGGCCAAGTACGATGAGGACGGCTTTATCTATCTGGTGGACCGCAAGAAGGACGTGGTCATCTCCGGCGGCGAAAACCTCTATCCCGTACAGATCGAGGACTTCCTGCGCACCAACGAAAAGATCAAGGACGTGGCGGTCATCGGCCTGCCGGATCCCCGTTTGGGTGAAATCGCCGCCGCCATCATCGAACTGAAGGACGACGTGACCTCCTCCGAGGAGGAGATCAACGAATTCTGCAAAGCTCTGCCCCGTTATAAACGTCCGCGCAAGATCATCTTCGACAAGGTGCCGCGCAATCCCACGGGAAAGATCGAAAAGCCCGTCCTGCGGGAGAAATACTGCCACGGCAGATTGGTCGAGGCGCAAACCACCCACTGATAGTTTTCTACAGAAAGAGAGAGAAACGCTATGTTAACTAAGATTCTGATGCTGGTGATCTTCTTCGTCATGATGATCGCCATCGGCATTGCCTGCCGCAAGCACGCCAAGAGCGTGGACGGCTTCGTTCTGGGCGGCAGGTCCGTCGGCGCTTGGTTCACTGCTTTCGCTTTCGGCACCTCCTATTTTTCCGCCGTTATCTTCGTCGGCTATGCCGGTCAGTTTGGCTGGCGCTTCGGCCTTGCCTCCACCTGGATCGGTCTGGGCAATGCCTTTATCGGTTCGCTTTTGGCATGGATCGTCCTGGGTCGGCGCACAAGGATCATGACCCAGCACCTCAATTCCCGCACCATGCCCGACTTCTTCGCGCTGCGCTATCAGTCCAACGGGCTGAAGGTTGCCGCGTCCATCATTGTCTTTATCTTCCTCATTCCCTATACCGCGTCGCTCTTTAACGGTCTTTCACGCCTGTTTACCATGGCTTTCCCCGGCGTTGACTATGCCTGGTGCGTCATCGCCATGGCCGTGCTGACAGGCATCTACGTCATTGTCGGCGGCTATATGGCAACGGCGGTCAACGATTTCATTCAGGGCATTATCATGATCTTCGGCATCGTCGCCGTGATTTTCGCCGTGCTCCACGGACAGGGCGGCCTGACGGAAGCCATTGCAAAGCTCTCTCAGACCTCCACCGTCACAAGCGCCGGTACGGAATTCCAGGGCGCTTACACCTCCTTCCTGGGCGCCGATCCCGTCTTCCTGTTCTTCGTCATCATCCTGACCTCCCTCGGCACCTGGGGTCTTCCGCAAATGGTCGGCAAGTTCTACGCCATCAAGGACGAGGATTCCATCAAAAAAGGCACGGTCATCTCCACGATTTTCGCTGTGATCGTCGCAGGCGGCTGCTATTTCCTCGGCGGCTTTGGACGGCTGTTTTCCGACGTGATCACCTATCAGGCAGACGGCGTGACACCGGTCTATGACAGCATCGTGCCGTCCATGCTGGCAAATCTCTCGCCGATCCTCATCGGCATCGTGCTGGTCCTGGTCCTTTCCGCGTCCATGTCCACTCTTTCTTCGCTGGTGCTGACCTCCAGCTCCACCATCACTCTGGACCTGATCGCACCTGCGGCGAAAAAGGGCCTCTCGGAAAAGAAAAAGATGGTTCTGATGCGTTCGTTTATTGCATTTTTCGTCGTGATCTCGGCGCTGATCGCCATTGTACAGGCCAAGTCCAACGTGGTCTTCATCGCGCAGCTCATGGGCGTCTCCTGGGGCGCGCTGGCAGGTGCGTTCCTGGCACCCTTCCTCTACGGCCTCTTCTGGAAGCGCACAACCAAAACCGCCTGTTGGGTCAGCTTCTTCTGGGGCGTCGCCCTTTCCCTCATTCAGCTTGCCAAGAGTCTGACCGGCTTTACCTTCGGCGTCGGTTTCCTGGATAAGGTCATCTTTGCCACCTCCATCCACTCCGGTGCCATCGCCATGCTCGGCGGTCTGCTCCTGGTCCCGCTGGTTTCTCTGCTGACCAAAAAGCCTGACGCGGCCCAGGTCGACAGCATTTTCCGCTGCTATGACAAAACTACCACCGTTCCCGTGAAGGAGTCTCTCGGAGAATAGTTGAAAAATCCGTCGATCTGTTGTATACTAAATAGAAAATACCAGAGAGGGGCAATGTCTATGAAACAACTGATGCTTGGCAACGAGGCCGTTGCCAGGGGCTTATATGAGGCCGGATGCGCTTTTGTATCCAGTTATCCCGGTACGCCCAGCACGGAGATCACCGAGTGCGCCGCCAAATACCCGGAGATCTACGCCGAGTGGGCGCCCAATGAAAAGGTCGCCATTGAGGCCGCTTTCGGCGCGGCCATGGGCGGCAAGCGGAGCTTCTGCGGCATGAAGCACGTGGGCCTGAACGTTGCGGCCGACCCACTGTTCACCATCGCCTACACCGGTATCAACGCCGGACTGATCGTTGGCGTTGCCGATGACGCAGGCATGCACAGCTCCCAAAACGAGCAGGATTCCCGCAACTATGCCAAGGCTGCCAAGGTGCCCATGCTGGAGCCGTCTGACTCGGCGGAGGGTCTGGCCTTTGCCAAGCTGGCCTACGAGATCTCCGAGCAGTTTGACACACCGGTTCTGCTGAAAATGTGCACCCGTGTGGCCCATTCTCAGAGCATCGTGGAGCCTGCCGGACGAGTGGAGGTCTCCCAGAAGCCCTACGTCAAGGATCCTCCCAAGTACATCATGATGCCCGGCTTTGCCAAGAAGCGCCATCCTGTAGTGGAGGCCCGTCTGCAGGCCCTTGCCGAATACGCCGAGACCGCGCCCTGCAACCGTTGGGAGCGGGGCACGGAACGCAAACTCGGCATCATCACCTCCAGCACCTGCTATCAGTACGTCCGCGAGGTCTGCGGCGAGGATGTCAGCGTTTTGAAGCTGGGCATGATCTGGCCTCTGCCGAAACGCCTGCTGACCGACTTTGCCGCCTCGGTGGACCGGGTCGTCGTGGTCGAGGAGTTGGACGGCTTTGTGGAGGACTACTGCAAGACCATCGGCTTGCAGGTGGAAGGTAAGAACCTTTTCTCCAACATTGACGAGCTCTCTCAGAATAAAGTCGCCGCCGGTCTGGGACTTCCCGTGCCGGAGGGCAAAGCGCTGGATGCGGCCATCCCGGCCCGTCCTCCCGTCATGTGTGCCGGCTGTCCCCACCGTGGTTTGTATTATACCCTGAAGAAGCTGAAGCTCAACGTCATCGGTGACATCGGCTGCTATACGCTGGGCGCTGTGGCCCCGCTGAACGCCGTCGACAGCGTCATCTGCATGGGCGCGTCGGTCTCCGGCATCCACGGATTTAACAAGGCCCATAACGGTGCGACGGAGAAAAACACCGTAGCGGTCATCGGCGACTCCACCTTTATGCACTCCGGCATGACCGGCCTGGTGAATATCGCCTACAACGATTCCCACAGCACGGTCATCATTCTGGATAACTCCATCACCGGCATGACCGGCCACCAGCAGAACCCCACCACCGGCTTCAACCTCAAAGGCGATCCGGCGGCCAAGGTGGATCTGGAGGCCCTCTGCCGCGCGTTGGGCATCAACCGCGTCCGCGTGGTAGACCCCTATGATCTGGCCCAGTGCGAGACCGCCATCAAAGAGGAACTGGCTGCCGACGAGGCCTCGGTCATCATTTCCCGCAGGCCCTGCGCTCTGCTGAAATACGTCAAGCACAAGCCGCCGCTCCATGTGGACAGCGACAAGTGTAAGAGCTGTAAAATGTGTATGCAGATCGGCTGTCCCGCCATCAGCTTCACAGATGGCAAGGCCAAGATCGACAACACCCTTTGCACCGGCTGCGGCGTCTGCCGTCAGCTTTGCAAATTCGGCGCGTTACAGGAGGATTGACCATGAAGACAAAGAATATCATGATCGTCGGCGTCGGCGGGCAGGGAAGTCTGCTGGCCAGTAAACTCCTGGGTAAGCTGCTGCTGACCAGAGGCTATGACGTCAAGGTCTCCGAGGTCCACGGCATGAGCCAGCGCGGCGGCAGTGTTGTCACCTACGTCCGCTACGGCGAGCGGGTCTGTTCTCCCGTCATTGACGAGGGTGAGGCGGATTTCATCGTCTCCTTTGAGCTGCTGGAGGCTGCCCGCTGGACGAAATTCCTCCGTCCCGGCGGCAAGATCGTCACCAATACCCAGAATATCAACCCCATGCCTGTCATCACCGGCGCTGCCGAGTACCCGGCGGAACTGGTAAAGAAGATGGAGGAGGCCGGTATTGACGTTGACGCCTTTGACGCCCTTTCTCTTGCCGAGAAGGCAGGCTCCTCCAAGGCTGTCAATCTGGTCCTCATGGGCCGGCTCTCTAAATATTTTGATTTTTCCGAGGCTGAGTGGATGCAGGCCATTGATGCCAGCGTCCCAGCAAAATTCAAAGAAATGAACGAAAGGGCGTTCGCGCTGGGCGCTGACGCATAAAAAGAGATGGAAAGATATTATTCTCCTGAGATCGAGACAGCGCCGCGCGAGAAGATCGTCGCCCTGCAAAATGAGCGCCTTGCCGCGACGGTACGCCGCGTCTATGAAAACGTTCCCTTCTACCGCAGCAAGATGGAGCAGTCAGGCGTCACGCCTGACGACATCCGCACCATTGACGACCTGCACAAGCTGCCCTTCAGCTATAAGCAGGACCTGCGCGACACCTATCCCTACGGCCTTTTCGCCGTGCCTATGAAGGATGTTGTCCGGCTCCACGCTTCCAGCGGCACCACGGGCAAGCAGATCGTCGTCGGCTATACCCGCAACGACCTGGATGTCTGGGACGAGTGCGTTGCCCGCGCTCTCACCGCCGCCGGCTGCACGGA
>CALZCW010000067.1 GCA_945635805.1 uncultured Clostridia bacterium | reverse complement strand
TCTTCGTCTTGCGGGTCTTGTAACCCAGAGCCGGCTTGCCCCAAGGAGTGACAGGACCGGGACGGCCGACAGGAGCGCGGCCTTCACCACCGCCGTGGGGGTGGTCATTGGGGTTCATAACGGAGCCACGGACGGTGGGACGGATACCCATGTGACGGGTACGGCCGGCCTTGCCGATGTGGACGTTGCCATGGTCGATGTTGCCCACCTGACCGATGCAGGCGGTGCAGTTCATGGGAACATAGCGGACCTCGCCGGAGGGGAGACGAACCTGAGCCAGCTTCTCTTCCTTGGCCAGCAGCTGCGCGGCAACACCGGCAGAGCGGACAAGCTGGGCACCGGCACCGGGCTGAAGCTCGATGTTGTGGATCACGGTGCCGACGGGGATGTTGGCAATGGGGAGGCAGTTGCCGGGCTTAATATCGGCGGCGGCAGAAGCGACGATGGTGTCGCCCACGTTCAGGCCGACGGGAGCCAGGACATAGCGCAGAGCGCCGTCCTCATACTTGACCAGCGCGATGAAAGCGCTGCGGTTGGGGTCGTACTCCAGGCGCTGCACGACAGCCGGCATATCCAGCTTTTCGCGCTTGAAGTCGATGATGCGGTACTTTTTCTTGTTGCCGCCGCCGCGATGACGGACGGTGATTCTGCCGTAGCTGTTGCGACCGGAATGCTTCTTCAGGGTCTCAACCAGGCTACGCTCGGGCTTTGCCTTCTTATCGACGCCCTCGAACGCGGACACGGTCATGCCGCGGCGAGCGGGGGTATAAGGCTTATAAGTTTTAATCGCCATTTTGCGTTACACTCCTTTAATTGAGATGGTTTAGACCATACCCTCGAAGAATTCGATGGTCTTGGAATCGGCAGTCAGCTTGACGACAGCCTTCTTGTAGGAAGCGGTGCGGCCTTCCGGATAACGGCCCTGCCGCTTGGTCTTGCCGTCCATGTTGATGGTGGTGACCTTTTCGACCTTGACGCCGAAAATCTCGGAAACAGCCTTCTTGATCTCGGTCTTGTTGGCATCGTTGGCAACGATGAACACGTACTTCTTCAGATCGGTCGCTTCCATGGACTGTTCGGTGATGACCGGACGGATGATAATGTCGTATGCAGTCTTCATGCGAACACCTCCTCGATTTTCGCCAGAGCAGCCTTGTCCAGAACGAGCTTCTTCGCGTTCAGCACGTCATAGACGTTGACAAGGTTTGCAAACGTGGTCTGCACGCCGGGGATGTTGCGGGCGGAGAGAACAACGTTCTCGTTGACGTCCGCAGTGACGACCAGAGCCTTGCAGTCAGCGTTGACAGCGCTCAGGAAGCCGGCGAATTTCTTGGTCTTGATCTCGTCCATCTTGATCTCGTCGATGACGACGATGTTCTCGGACTGAGCCTTGGCGCTCAGGACGGACTTGAGAGCCAGACGGCGGACCTTCTTGTTGAGACGGTAGCTGTAGTCACGGGGCTTCGGCGCAAAGACGACGCCGCCATGGGTCCACTGGGGAGCGCGGGTGCTGCCCTGACGGGCATGGCCGGTACCCTTCTGGCGCCACGGCTTCTTGCCGCCGCCGGAGACCTCTGCGCGGGTCAGAGCGGACTGTGTGCCCTGACGGCAGTTGGCCAGGTGGTTCTTCACCACATCGTGAACAACGGATTCATTGGGTTCGATACCGAACACGGCCTCGGAAAGCTCAACCTCACCGACCTGTTTGCCGTTCATATCGTAAACATTTGTCTTCATCAGTTAACTCTCCTTTCCTTAGCCTCTTGCGGAAGCCTTCTGCGGGTTACGGCCGGAAGCCTTCTGCGGGTTCTTGCTGATTGCGGTAGCACCGGTATGGACCTTGATGGTCTTGACAGTGCTCTTGATATAGACAACGCCGCCCTTGGGACCGGGGATCGCGCCGCGGACGACCAGCATGTTCAGGTCCGCGTCGACCTTGACCACGTCCAGATTCTGGACGGTGACCTGCTCCACGCCCATGTGACCGGGCATACCCTTACCCTTGAAGATACGGGACGGAGTGGAGGAGGAGCCCATGGAGCCGGAATGACGGTGGACGGGGCCGCCGCCGTGGGACATCTTCTGGATGTGGTTGCCATGACGCTTGACCGCGCCCTGGAAGCCGTGGCCCTTGGAGATGCCGGTCACGTCGACATGGTCGCCCTCAGCGAAGAGGTCCGCCTTGATTTCCGCGCCGACTTCCAGGTCAGCAGCGTTGTCGAGTTTGAATTCCTTGAGGTGCTTCTTGGGAGAAACGCCTGCCTTCTTGAGATGACCCAGCTCCGGCTTGGTCAGCTTCTTTTCGGCCACATCGCCGAAGGCCAGCTGCACGGAAACATAGCCATCGTTTTCCATTGTCTTCTTCTGAGCAACGACGCAGGGACCTGCCTCAATCACAGTGACAGGGATCACACGGCCGCTCTCATCGAAGATCTGGGTCATGCCCACTTTCTTGCCGATGATTGCTTTCTGCATTTTTTCTTACTCCTTATTTTAGGTTATTGGTTGGCAAACTTGACCATTGGGCAGCCATTGGTTTACCAACTTGACCCGGGACCGTCTCGGCAGACGGTCAGGGGGATGCGGGGATGCTGCAATATATAATATATAATAATAATGTATTACAGCTTTATCTCAATTTCAACACCGGCCGGGAGATCGAGGCCCTGCAGAGCTTCGATGCACTTGGCATTGGGGTTGAGAATATCGATCAGTCTCTTGTGGGTTCTGCGCTCGAACTGCTCACGGGAATCCTTATACTTGTGAACAGCGCGAAGGATGGTGACGACTTCCTTCTTGGTGGGAAGAGGGATGGGGCCGGATACGGTAGCGCCGTTGCGCTTTGCGGACTCAACGATTTTCTCCGCAGTGGAGTCGATGAGCTGATGATCATAAGCCTTCAGGCGAATTCTGATCATGGTGTTTGCCATTTTGTTGTTTCCTCCTTGAAAAACGTACTCAGTTTTCGTAGTCTGCTGGGTACGGTCGAGGCGATTTTTGATGTACGCTTAACCGTGCGTATCACTCCGCATCCATGAAAAACGGCCGACGTTTGCCGGCCGTGCATCCATTGCGGCGATATACGCCACATACACAGATTGCCTCAGCCGCCCGATGACCGGACATACTCCGCAGAAGTTACCGTCAAGTGACGCAATCTCCTGCTTCATCGCATTTGACACACGCGGCAGCGTTGAACGCTTCCCCGCGCGCGCCCCTATATAGTAATACACTCAGCCGTGAATGTCAAGGACTTTTTTGTGATTTTTTATAATTTTTTTCAGAAAACTTTGTGAGAAACAGAGAAAAAATCAGTTTCGTCGCCCGAGCAGAAAAAAGCTCAGGATTTCTTTTCCTCCCTTCCCCTGCTGATGCCGGCACTTGCATGAATCTTTATGCGCTGGACGGTTGCAATTTATGAAAAAGTTTGCTACAATGTGGGAAATGGAGGAATAAGTATGAGAATTGTGATTAAAGTCGGCACCTCGACCCTGGCCCACTCCACGGGGATGCTGAATATCCGCCGGGTCGAACAGCTTTGCAAGGTGCTCAGCGATCTGAAAAACGCCGGCAACGAGATTGTCCTGGTCTCCTCCGGTGCCATCGGCATGGGCGTCGGTAAGCTGGGGATGCGTGAGCGGCCCACGGATATGCCGGGCAAGCAGGCGGCAGCGGCAGTGGGACAGTGCGAGCTGATGTACATTTACGACAAGCTCTTTTCCGAATACCACCACACTGTCGCCCAGCTTCTTCTGACCGGCAGCGACATTGAAAACGAACAGCGCCGGAAGAATTTCCACAACACCCTGTTCCGCCTGCTGGAGCTGGGGGCGCTGCCGATTCTCAACGAAAACGACACTATTGCCACAGAGGAGATCGTCATCGGCGACAACGACACCCTGGCAGCCATCGTTGCCGAGAGCGTCAGGGCAGACCTGCTGGTGCTTCTTTCAGACATTGACGGTCTTTACACCGCCGATCCCCACGCCGACACAGATGCCAAACTGATCTCCCGTGTGGAAGCCATCACGCCGGAAATTCTGGCTCTGGCTGGAGAGAGCGGTTCGTGTCTGGGCACCGGCGGCATGGCGACCAAGCTCCGCGCCGCACAGCGGGTCAACGCCGCAGGCATTGACATGGTCATCGCCAACGGCGCCGACCCGGACATCCTCTACCAAATCGTAGAGGGAGCCCCTGCGGGGACAAGATTCATAGGGAGGCGATAAAATGACGACTCTGGAGCAGATGCAATCGGCAAAGGCGGCGGCACCCCTGCTGGCAAGCGCCGATGCATTATTAAAGAATAGCGCATTGGAGGCCATGGCCCAGTGCCTCTGTGACCGGACGCCGGAGATTCTTACGGCAAACCAACAGGACATGGAAGCGGCAAAGAACCACATCTCCCCGGTGATGCTGGATCGTCTGGCCCTCAACGAATCCCGTATCCGCGCCATGGCCGACGGCATTCGTCAAGTGGCTCTGCTGCCGGACCCGGTGGGCGAGGTGCTGGCGCGTGAGGTCCGTCCCAACGGTCTGGTCATTGAAAAGACCGCCGTTCCCCTGGGCGTCATCGCCATCATTTATGAGAGCCGTCCCAACGTGACCTCTGACGCAGCAGCCCTGTGCGTCAAGAGCGGCAACGCCTGCATCCTGCGGGGCGGAAAAGAGGCCTTTCTCTCTGCCAGTGCCATCACCAGCGCTCTGCAGGACGGTCTGGAAAAGGTCGGTCTGCCCCGTCAGTCCGTCCAACTGGTGCAGGACCCCTCCCGGCAAAGCGCTTCCGAGCTGATGCAGGGTGTCGGCTACATCGACCTGCTGATTCCCCGTGGAGGTGCCGGACTGATCCGGGCCTGCACAGAAAACGCCAAGGTCCCCTGTATCCAGACCGGCACCGGCATCTGCCACATCTACGTCGACCGCACGGCCGATCTGCAAATGGCCCTGCGTATTATCGAAAACGCCAAGGCCAGCCGCCCGTCGGTGTGCAACGCGGCGGAGGTCTGCCTGGTCCACCGGGACATTGCGGCAGCCTTCCTGCCCATGCTCAAAAAGTCCCTGACCGAGGACCGG
>CALZCW010000066.1 GCA_945635805.1 uncultured Clostridia bacterium | reverse complement strand
CCGTCTTTGAGCCGCACGGCATAGTTGGCGGTCTTTTGCAGGAGGGTGTCGGAATAGCGCTCGCTTCTGCCGACGCCGTCCTCCAGAGCCTCGGCGATCTCCTCCCGCTGGGCGTGGCTGTCCATAGTCCCGGCGTCGGAGACGCTGTCAAAGAGCACACGGCCGCTCCCGTCCACCAGCGTCACACGGGAGGTGGCCTCCCGATCCGTGGTTTCCAAAAACTCGTAGCCGTACTCCTCGATGGCCGCTGCCAGATAGGCCGTTTCGTTTTCCAGCTCCGTCCAGTGCTGCCGGGCGCCGTAGTGGTACAGCGCCCACAAAAACAGCGCGCCGCACAGGAGAAACACGGTCATAGCCACGAGGAAATTGTACTTGAATATCTTACTCCGCATCGCTCTTTTCTCCGATCTTGTAGCCCACGCCGCGAATGGTCTGGATCAGGCTGCCGGCGCTGCCCAGCTTTTGCCGCAGGGTGCGGATATGGACGTCCACCGTGCGGCTCTCGCCGTCAAAGTCGTAGCCCCAGATCTCGTCGTGGAGGCGGTCCCGGGTCAGAACCACGTCCTGGTTTTCCAGCAGCCTGCGCAGCAGCTCAAATTCCTTCACCGTCAGCTCCACGGGCTTTCCGTCCACCTTTACCTGGTGCATCTCCGGGCAGACGGTGAGGTTTCCCAGGCGGTATTCCGCCGGGGTCGTTTGCCGGGTGCGCCGCAGAAGGGCCTTGATGCGCGAGAGCAGCTCCATCATGCCGAAGGGCTTGGCTACATAGTCATCGGCACCGCTGTCCAGGCCGATGACCTTGTCATATTCCGCACTCTTGGCCGTCAGAAGAATGACGGGCAGCGCGCGTGTGACGGGAGCTGAGCGCAGCCGCCGGAGAATCTGCAATCCGTCCTCGTCGGGAAGCATGATGTCCAGCAGCAGCAGCTCCGGCTGCTCCTTTGCCATGGCCTGCCAGAAGGGGGCGGGCCGCTCGAAGCCCACGGCCTCCATGCCCGTGGCGTTCAGGGTGTAGACCACCAGCTCACGGATGCTGTTGTCGTCCTCCAAAATGTAGATCATGTCAGCCTCCCCCGGCAGCAAGCGGAAAGATTCCCTTCCACCCGAAATCCTTTGTTGTTGCAGCTAAGAACTGATTCGTGCGCTTCGCGCACGGATTTCATATTTACGGCACGCCCGGTGGTCGTGCCCTACGAATATCAATAACTACCTGCACCCGTAGGGGACGGCCTCCCGGACGTCCCGCATGGATTCATCGTCCGCGAAGCGGACACCGCAGTCATTCGCCCTTGGCCAGGAAGCTGCCTTCGGTAGCTTTGGGCGGACAGAGTCGTCCGCCCCTACAGTGGAAGTGCGTTCATGACCGTAGGGCGCAACGACCTCGGCGCGCCGTTTTTTAATCCGTGCGTGAAAGAGCGCACATCAGCCCTTAGCCCTTCGTCAATTACACCTGCCAGCCGGAGAGATAGGTCACCTGCTCCGGGGTAAGGGTATCGATCTTCAGACCCGCGCCGTCCAGCTTCAGCCGGGACACGGCGTCGTCGATCTCCTTCGGCACGTCGTAAACCTGCCTGTCCAGCTGCCTGCCGTGGTGCAGCATATACTCCAGCGACAGGGCCTGCACGGAAAAGCTGGTGTCCATGATCTCCGCCGGATGGCCGTTGCCGGAGGCCAGATTGACCAAGCGGCCCTCCGCCAGCAGGTTCAGAATTCTGCCGTCGGGCAGCTCGTAGCCCACGATGTCGTTGCGGCGCTTGAAGACCCGCACGGCCATCTGCTCCAGCTCCGCGCCGTTGACCTCCACGTTGAAATGGCCGGCGTTGGAGAGGAAGGCGTTGTGCTTCATGACCCGGAAATGGCGGGCGGTGATGACATCGCGGCAGCCGGTGGTGGTGATGAAGATGTCTCCCTGGGGCGCAGCTTCGTCCATGGGCATGACGCGGCAGCCGTCCATGGAGGCTTCCAGAGCCTTGATGGGGTCGATTTCCGTCACGATGACGTCGGCGCCCATGCCCTTGGCGCGCATGGCAACGCCCCGGCCGCAGTAGCCGTAGCCCGCCACCACCACGGTCTTGCCCGCCACCAGCAGGTTGGTGGTGTGCATGATGGCGTCCCAGACGGACTGGCCGGTGCCGTATTTGTTGTCATAGTAGTGCTTGCACTTGGCGTCATTGACGTTCATCATGGGGAAGGGCAGCTTTCCCTCCCGGGCGCGGGCATAGAGCCGGTGGATGCCGGTAGTCGTTTCCTCCGCGCCGCCGATGATATTTTCGCCCAAATGGGCATAATCTCCGCTCAGGAGGTCTAAAAGGTCACCTCCGTCGTCAATAATCAGATCGGGGCGGCAGGACAGGGCCTCCACTAGGAGGGCCCGGTAGGTCTCCGCGTCCACGCCGTGCATGGCATAGGTCTCCACGCCCATGGATGCCAGGCCCGCCGCAACGTCGTCCTGGGTGGACAGGGGATTACAGCCGGTGGCGTGGACCTCCGCGCCGCCCGCTGCCAGGCAGAGGGCCAGAAACGCAGTCTTGGCCTCCATATGGATAGAAATGGTGATCTTTTTCCCCGCGAAGGGCTTTTCCCGTTCAAAACGTTCCCGGATGGCCACCAGGGCCGGCATAAAATCCCGCACCCATTCGATCTTCATCCGGCCGTCGGCGGCAAGAGAGGGGTCTTTTACATGGCTCATAGATATAACCTCCAAATTTTTCTGATTTTATCATACCACACCCGCCTAATTTTTTCAACCGGGACAAAATTCAAAGATTGTTTATAGACATGGCAGATTTTTCAGTTATAATAGTAAAAAGCATATTGGCTTTTCTGCCGTGTCACACGATAAACGCAAGCGCTTTTCGTCCGTCATTACGGGACGGAAAGGCTTGCGGTCCCCCAATTCTGCTTCAAGGAGAACTTTATGGCACATCTGAAACGCGACTTCAACCGCTTTATGTACAAGCACCGCGACAAGGGCATCCCGCGGCTCATGCTGTGGATCTGCATCTCCAACGCGCTGGTTTTCCTGCTCTCTCTGTTCAATGACAGTCTGGTGAGCCTGTTGTATTTCGACGCCGCGGCCATCCTGCGCGGTCAGGTCTGGCGGCTCATTACCTACATTTTTACCTTTGCCGTGAGCAGCGGTCCCCTCTTTTACCGCTTTTTCGTGGCGGTGCTCTCCATCATGTTCTATTATTGGGTCGGCACCCTGCTGGAAAACACCTGGGGCACCCTGCGCTTCAACCTGTTCTATCTGCTGGGCATCGTGCTGTCGGATGCCGCCGCCCTGGGGCTGCACGCAGGCTTTGGCTTCCCCATGGTCATCTCCTCCCACTATCTGAATCTGTCCATGTTCCTGGCGGTAGCGACGCTGATCCCGGAGCAGAAGGTCTACCTCTATATGATCCTGCCGGTGAAGATGAAATGGCTTGCATGGCTGGACCTGGGCTTCACCCTCTACAGCATCATCCGCGTCCTTGTTCTCTGGCCCCACTATAACTACCACATCGGTATCCTGCTCTATGCCCTGTTCCCGCTGGTGGCGCTGCTGAACTACTTCATTTTCTTCGGCCGGGATGTCAAAAATCTCCTGCCGGGCAGACGCGTGCATCAAAAAAAGCCGGGCCGGGTCCGGCGGCAGAAAACCGTCGCAGAGCCCCAGCCCGATCCCGATTGGGCGAAAAATTACCGCAGCGAATCGGGCCAGCGCCCCTACCGCCACAAGTGCACCGTCTGCGGCCGCACCGACGTGGACTGCCCGGACCTGGAATTCCGGTACTGCTCCAAATGCGCCGGCTATTTCTGCTACTGCATCGACCACATCAACAATCACACCCACATCCAGTAAGGTGCGCCATTACCGACGGTGGCTTTCCGCCCGGTTGCCGTCTGCCTGTCCGTGAATGACGGGCAGCTTCGGATCGTGCAGCTCTCCGTGCTCCCGGGGCAGGCGTTCCGGCCGTTCTTCCGTTTGCATAAAAATCCCCTCCCCGCTTATTTTGGCAGGGAGGGTTTTTTTTATGTATTTTTTGGGTTGTCTTGTTTTCCGGCGCGCCCGGCAAGCCCGTCAATAGCGCAAAAAACGGCGCAGACGGGTCTCCGCGCGGCGGAGGGTGCGGCAGACGGTGGAGCGGCTCACGCCCCGCTCGCGGGCCACTTCTGCCTGGCTCTGACCGCCGTAGTAGACCGCCAGAAGTACCTGCCGCTGCAGCTCCGTCAGCTCCTCACGGATGACGTGCTCCACGCGCCGAAGCTGCACCGCCCTGGGCAGCCGCACGTCGGAATAGTCACAGGGTATATTTTTCATCGCGGTAAAATCCCCTTTCATAATAGTGCGCCGTCAGTTCTTCCAGCTCGCGGCACTGGGTCATGATGCCCGACAGGAGGGCGATCTCATGGCGCAGCGCGGCGCGTTCGGAAAGCTCGTCGGCCTGCTTCAGCTCCAGCCGCAGCAGCCGCAGCTTTTTCCGCAGCGGCACAGCCGCCAGACGGTATCCCTCGGACAATTCGCACAGCCTCATCGCACCTGCTCCAGGGCCGTTTGAAAGCGCTCGCGGGCATAGCAGATCAGGCAGTCGGGGCAGATACACAGCCCATCCAGCCGATAACAGAAGCTGCCCTCGTACAGCTCTCCGCCGCAGTAATCGCACCAGCACACGGTTTTCGGTTCGGTCAACCGGATTCACCTCCTGTCGGAATTCAGCTTATCCAAGCGAGGCAGATCAGGTCCCATAACCTACGAAAGGAGGAAGAATGAAGAAATAATCAAACTTATAATGAAATTATAATTTCCAATTATTTCCAATTCCTACACAAAGAGTGTACTACACGAATTGTGTAATGTCAAGCATTTTTTTGGAGTCGTCAAAAAACAGCAAAAAGTCCCTTTTTTCCGTGCTATTTTGGGAGGTGGAAAGGAGGGGTCTGTATGCTTGGAGCGCGGATCGCTCTGCTGCGGCGGAGCAAGGGTCTGTCCCAGCGGGCCCTGGCTGCGGCCCTGGATGTGAGCCCCAGCGCCGTCGGGTTGTATGAACAGGAGCGGCGTATTCCCTCTACAGATCTGCTGGTGGAAATGGCGG
>CALZCW010000065.1 GCA_945635805.1 uncultured Clostridia bacterium | reverse complement strand
TGGGGCAGCCAGATCCGTTCCTACGTCTTCATGCCCTACACCCTGGCGAAGGACACCCGCACGGGCTATGAGAGCACCAACATCAATGCCGTCATGGACGGCGACATTGACGGCTTCATCAATGCCTACCTGACCTGCAAGGCCACCGGAAATTGGGCGACAAAATAATTGGATTTTTCCAAAAAAGTGCTTGAAATCACCGAGGTTTTGTGGTATTATCATCATTACTGTGTGAATATTCGTTCGTAAGAACTGCATCCCGGCCTGCCGCCTGCCGTAAGCGCGGTCATATTTGGAGGTTACAATGGATACTTTGAAAATCATTCTTCTGATCATGCAGATCATCTCCTGTGTCGCTCTGACCATCATTGTCCTGTTCCAGAACGGCAAGGAAGGCGGCATGAGCGCGCTGACCGGCGGCTCTTCCGATACTTACATGGGTAAGAACAAGGCCGCTACCCTGGACGCCAAGCTTGCCCGGATCACCAAGTGGGTCGCCGCTGTTTTTGTCCTGCTGACTCTCTTTGTCTCCATGCTCTATACTGCATCCTGAAGATAAAAATCACTGCTCTGCCGTTTGGCAGAGCAGTTTTTTTATTTCCGTACCTGTATAATAATGCAGCAGAATTTCCTCAAAATCCGCGCCGCCCTCTGCCATGGCCCGCGCCCCGTACTGGCTCATACCCACCCGGTGACCGAAGCCTGTGGTGGTGATTTGGATGTTGTCCTCCGTCACGCTGATGTCCAGATTCGTCGAACGGAGGGAAAACAGACGCCGCAGGGTCGTCCCCTCCACGCGGACGCCGCCGATGAACACAATGTCGAGGCCGCCGCCCTCCGTCCGGGTGAAGGGACCGAACCAGGCCCGGGGCGGTCCAGAGAGATTCATTTCCGGGTAGGCCTCCTGCAGCAGGTCGGCAAAATAGTCCGCGTCCAGGACGACCGTCTCCTGATAGCGGGGCGCGTCCTCCTCGCCGGGGCTCTCCACCGACTGCAAATAGGGGATGTCGCTGCCCCAGACCGCCACCGCCGCCTCCGTTCTGCCACCGGAGCAGGAGAAGAAGGTGGCGTCGATGAGACTGTCACCATAGGTCACCACCAGGCCGTCCGTTTCCGCCACTGCCTGGGAAAACCGCGTCATGGCCTCGTCACTCATTTCGGAGGTCCAGCCCTGGCAGCAGGACGAGTCGGTGCAGATGTCGGCATTCGAGTGCTTTCCCGCCTCCGCCTGTTTCAGGGCGAAGGTCCGTGAGGCAACGGCCTGAGCTTTCAGCGCCTCCATGGGAAAATCCGACGGCATTTCTGCCGCCAGGGTCCCCTTCAGGTAGTCCGCGACGGTCATTTCCGTCACTTCGCCGCCGACGAGGACCCGCAGCGTCACCTGGCTGTCAAAGGGTTGGCTGACGGTCTCGGATCCGGCAGGCTCCGTTGCCTCCTCGTCCGGAGCAGCCGCCTCTGCCTCCTGCGCGGAGTCCGACGGGACCACGGGTTCGGTTGACATAATATCCTTCCAAAAGGGAGCTGCAGACCCCTCCGGAAAGAGCAGAAAGGGCGTGCAGCACAGGGCGACGACGAAAAACAGACAGATAAAGAAGCGTTTCATAAGTTCCTCCTTGAATAAGGGCAGTTTTTCTTGACGGACAGGTGAATTTTTGGTATAATAATGCAAATTTAGCGATGGGGTGATATTATGGCAGAGCTGGCAGTGCCGTCGGCAACCTTTGCGGACTACCTTCACAATCTATGCGCAGATTACAAGATTCATAACAGCCTGACGGAAGAAGCGCGCAGCAACAGCAGCATCCACCGCGGTCTGCGCAACGACGACGGCACCGGCGTTATGGTCGGCTGCACCAAGATCGGTAATGTCCTGGGCTACCGCGTGGTTGACGGCGAACGGGAGCCCATGGAGGGCAGACTGATCTACCGTGGTTATGACCTGTCGGATCTGGTGGACGCCTATGTCAGTGAGCAGCGCTTCGGCTTCACGGAGGTGGCCTACCTGCTGTTGTTCGGGCACTTACCCAACCGGGAGCAGTATGAGATGTTCCGCTCGCTTCTGGATGACAGCACGGCGCTGCCGGAGAATTTCACCGAGGACACCATCCTGAAGAATCCCTGTCGCGACATCATGAACAAGCTGGGCCGCTCGGTGCTGTCCTTGTATACCTATGACCCCACGCCCGACGATCTGAGCGTGGAGAATATGATGCGCCAATCCATCGAGCTGGTGGCGCGGTTTCCCATCATGGCGGCCTATGCCTATGTGGTCAAGCGCCATTATTTTGAAAATGACAGTCTCTACCTCCACCGTCCGGAGCCGACCCTCTCGGCGGCGGAGAATTTCCTCCGCATGATCCGTCCGGACAAGAGCTATACCCAGGAGGAGGCGCGGGTGCTGGACCTGTGCCTGGTCTGCCACGCGGAACACGGCGGCGGCAACAACTCCACCTTCTCCTGCCGCTGCGTTTCCTCCACGGGCACCGATACCTATTCCGCCATCGCGGCGGCGGTCGGCTCCCTCAAGGGCCCGAAGCACGGCGGCGCCAACCGTCAGGTCCTGCGGCAGTTTGAGGAGATCAAGGCCAACGTCCGCGACTGGACCGACGACGGGGAAGTGGCTGCCTACGTCCGGCGCATCCTGCGCGGCGAGGTCAGTGACCATACGGGCCTGGTCTACGGCATGGGCCACGCCGTCTACACCCTCTCCGACCCGCGGACGGTGATCCTGAAAAAGGGTGCCCGGAAGCTGGCGGAGCAGAAGAATATGCTCAACGAGCTGGAGCTTATGGAGGCCATCGAGCGGGTCACACCCGGCGTCTTTGCCGAGGTGACGGGCAATGAAAAGGTCATGTGCGCCAACGTGGATATGTATTCCGGCCTGATCTATCAGATGCTGGACATCCCGCAGGATCTGTTCACCGCCCTGTTCGCCGTGGCGCGTATCACCGGCTGGTGCGCCCACCGCATGGAGGAGGTTCTCACCGGCGGCCGCATTTACCGCCCGGCCTATAAGCCCCTGATCCGCCGTAAAGAGTATATCCCCCTTGACCGGCGTTGATACCCCTCGTTTTCCCAATGGCATCATAGCGACCGCGTTCCGAAGGTACGACCACGTTACCTGCCGGACCCGGTCGCTTTTTTCTGTCCCAATGCCGCTCGGCAGAGAACAGTAGACATAATTATGTAAAAATTCCTTGACAATCGTCCGTCTGGACAGTACAATAAACGGTGGATTATACTAATTTCATAGACAGCCCCAGGGCTTTTTGTGAGATTCAGCATGATACGGTGCAGCGTGCCTGCGGCAGGCTGCAAGTGCGCGTAGCGCACGGGATCCCCGGTCAAATGCTATCGGGGCTTAGGATTGGTATGCGCTTTCCGCGCTTTGGGGCAGCGCGGACGGACGTTGCTTTTTCTTCCCGGCTGTTATGCCGGTCCGGGAGCGCCGAAAAGCTCCCATACGACCCAATTTTTTGTAACAGGAGGTGTATTCACGGGATATGGAATGGTACATTTGGACTATCATTATAGTCGTTACTGCACTGTTATTCTTCTTTGTTGGCGTGACCTACCGTAAAAAAGTGGCCGAGCGCGAGATCCAGAGCGCCGAGACCGAGGCAACGCGGATCATCAACGAAGCCATCAAGGGCGGCGAGAACAAGAAACGCGAAATGCTGGTGGAAGCCAAGGAAGAAATTCATAAAAACCGTACCGAATACGAAAAAGAAGTCAAGGAACGCCGCGCCGACCTGCAGAAGCAGGAGCGCCGGCTGCAGCAGAAGGAAGAGTCCCTGGATAAGAAAATGGACGCTTTCGAGCGCAAGGAGGAGGACCTGCACAAGCGTCAGGCGGCCGTTGCCGCCACCCAGGAGGAGGTCAACCTCATCAAGAAAAGCCAGCTGGAAATGCTGGAAAAGATCTCCGGCCTGACCCAGGAGGAGGCCAAGCATCAGCTCCTGCAGAGCCTGGAGAACGATTGCCGTCACGAGGCGGCGCTGAAGATCAAGGAGATCGAGGCTCAGACCAAGGAAAATGCCGACACCATGGCACGGGAGATCATCTCCATCGCCATCCAGCGCTGCGCCGCAGACCACGCCGCCGAGGCTACGGTCTCTGTGGTGCCGCTGCCTAACGATGAGATGAAGGGCCGCATTATCGGCCGCGAGGGCCGCAACATCCGCACTCTGGAATCCATTACCGGCGTCGATCTGATCATCGACGACACGCCGGAAGCCATCACCGTCTCGTCCTTTGACCCGGTGCGCCGCGAGGTCGCCCGTCTTGCGCTGGAAAAGCTCATCGCCGACGGCCGCATCCATCCCACCCGCATCGAGGACCTGGTGGAAAAATCCCGCAAGGAGGTCGACCGCGTCATCAAGCAGGAGGGCGAACGGGCCACCTTCGAGACCGGCATCAACAACCTGCATCCCGAGCTGATCAAGCTCCTGGGCCGCCAGAAGTACCGCACCTCTTACGGCCAGAACGTCCTGAATCACTCCATCGAGGTGGCGCACATTGCCGGCCTGCTGGCATCGGAGCTGGGTGTGGACGTGGCGCTGGCCAAACGCGCCGGTTTGCTCCATGACCTGGGCAAGTCCGTTGACCACGAGATGGAGGGCAGCCACGTCCAGTTGGGCGTGGAGCTTGCCCGCAAATACAACGAATCCCCCGACGTGATCCACGCCATCGAGGCCCACCACAACGACGTGGAGCCGCGGACGGTCATCGCGTGCCTGGTTCAGGCCGCCGATGCCATCTCCGCCGCACGTCCCGGTGCCCGCCGCGAGAATGTGGAGAATTATATCCGCCGTCTGGAAAAGCTGGAGGAGCTCACCGGCTCTTACCCCGGAGTCGAGAAATCCTACGCCATCCAGGCAGGCCGCGAGGTCCGCATCATGGTCAAGCCAGAGGAGGTCTCCGAGGACAACATGATCATCCTTGCCCGCGAGCTGGCGCACAAGATCGAGTCCGAGCTGGAGTATCCCGGCCAGATCAAGGTCAACGTCATCCGCGAGACCAAGGCCACGGAATACGCAAAATAAGGAACAAAACAGCAAAAAGCCGGTCCCTGGGGGATCGGCTTTTCTGCACCTCATTTGG
>CALZCW010000064.1 GCA_945635805.1 uncultured Clostridia bacterium | reverse complement strand
AAAGGTGCAGCGCCAAAAGGAACATGGCGCAGGTGTTTTCCGGTTTTGACAAATCCATCTGGGGCATAGCGGCAAATTCCGCCGCCGTCGCGGGAATGGAAGCGATCGTTACGACCACAGGATCCCTCCTATCCAAAATTTCTCAGATTCACACACTTATCCGTAGTATGCAAAGTTGGTGCAGAAGCGCTGGAAGATGGCGGCCACCTGGCAGCGCTGGGCATTGCCCTGGGGCATCAGATACAGGCCGTCCTTTTCGTTGCTGCCGCCAACCAGGCCGACGCCCACCGCCCAGCTCATGGAATCCGCCGCCCAGCTCGAGACCTTCGACTGATCGGCAAAGCCGACAAGCATGGTGCAGTCCTTGTCACTGTAGATGCCCTCTGTCTTGGCAAAACGGCAGAGGATGGTGGCGAGCTGCTCGCGGGTGATGTTCGTCTCCGGCTCGAATTTTCCGTTGCCCACGCCGTCAACGATCCCATTCTCCGCCGCCCAGATGACGGCATCGGTGTACCACTGATCCTCTTTCACATCAGTGAAGGGGTTCTTGCCGCTGTGGCTTGGCTCTCCCTCCATACGATAGAGGATGGTGACGATCATGCCGCGGGTGCAGGCACCGTAGGGGTCGAACTTATTATTGCCGACGCCGTTCATCAGCCGGTAGTAGTAGGCGTATTCCACGTCGCCGTAGAACCAGTCAGTGGTTTTGACATCGTCAAAGAACATGGACGGCATCACCGGCAGCAGCTTGGAGAAGGTATAGGAGATCTTCAGCTCCTGCTCGCTCCGGGTGATGATCTTGGCAGGCTCATCATTGATGGTGGCCTTGACATCGGTGGAGAAAGCATAGTCCTCCTTTGCCTCCAGGGTGACCACGACGCTGTAGGCGCAGTCCGCCTTGAATGTGGTGTCATTGGGTTCCCACTGGACGCTTGCCACCGTGTAGCCCGCATTCTCTTCGAGGATGTCATAAGCATCGGTGATGGGCAGATCGACTGTCGGCTCTTCCACATAGACGGCTGCCGTTTCAATGCTTCGGGGCTGGATGCGCTCGACCTTCACAGAGTCGATGCCGATGGCGAACTCATCAGAGACGCCATGGTGGCGGAAGGCGATACGGATGGTTTGCCCCGCGTATGCGGAGAGGTCGATGATACGGTGTGCGGGCGTATTACTGTCGTCGCCCTCTTTCAGCGTCTCCTCGTGGACCAGGGTCTCTCCCTCACCGGGAACAAAAACGTAAACGCTGTAGTGCTCTGAGAAGTATTCGGGGTCCTGCGCGAAAACGTCGTAGGACAGCCAGGGATCTCCCAGCACGGGAAGCGTGATCTCCGGGGTGTAAGCCCAGTTATCCGGTGTAAGCGGTGTATGGGTGTCATTGTCATAATCCCAACTGACGAGTGCGGTAACGCCGTCCGTTGCACCGGTGTGCTCGTCCGTACCGCTACCATAGCGTTCCCAGTTGTATTCATCGTGATCGTTGTCCATGAACTGCCAGTAAGCCATTTCCTCGTCCGTCTCGAAGCTGCAGAAATACAGCGTTTCCACCTCAGCAGCAGCGGCGCTCAGGCCGAGAGCCGGCAGCAGGGAGAACAGCATGCACACTGCCAGCAGCGCGGAGATCAGTTTCTTCATTTTCATGTGATTTCCTCCTTGTCATTTTCGTTCGTGTTTGATCGTATATTATGCTTTCCTGCAGGGGCGGTCAGGGACATCCGCTCCTGTGTGAACAGAAAACAAGTATCGCGGCGTCCTGCACCGGCGCATCTCAGCCGTAGGCGATCTCCGGGTAGAGATACTGGTAGTACCAATCCGCCCCCGCAAGGGAGCCGATGCGCGCAATGACCGTGATGTTCCCGTCGAGGTCGGGATAGAACATCAAATTGTCCAGGTTGATGTTCTCGTCGGAGACCGTCCACGCAAGCTGGCGGTCATAGCCGTAAGCCTCACGGTCCTCCTCGGGTATGTCGCCGTAGAAGGAGACGAAGCATTCCTCCGCAGCCTGACGGGTCGCCTCCAGGAAGACCTCCTCCTCGATGTAAAGGTAGTCCAGAAGCTCCCTTCCCTGCAGCCACCGGCCGGTATTCTTTTCGTAGCAGTACACGCCGTTCTCCGTAAAGCCGTAGTTGCTCTCAGCAACAACGAGCAGGATCACCAGGTCCTTGTAGAAGGAAGGATACCAGCTCACGATGTTATAGCTCAGGTCAACGCCGTCCTTCATTGCCGCATACTGGTCCTCGATCAGTTGGCCGAAGCTCTCGTCGATGGCATCGTTGATGGCACGTGCCCCCTCGGTCGAGGCGGTGAGCATGGGCAGGTGGTAGGCATAATAGTAGAGATTGCTGTACTCGCTGTCATAGACGACCTCATACTCTCCGCCGTCGTTATAAGGCTCATAAACAAGGCCTTCGAGACGTTCATAGGGATCGTCGGGCTGAGGCGGTTCCTCCGTCGGGCTTTCGGTCGGTTCTTCCGTCTGCGCAGGCGCGGAGGTTTCGGCAGGCTCCGACGTTCCGGCGGTGGGCAGGGTGAAATTCTCAAAAGGCCCGTTTGACGGCTCTTTTTCGCCGCAGGCGGTCAGGGTCAGCAGAAATAACAGGGCAAGGGCAAATGCGGTGAATCGTTTCATTGCCGTTCCTCCGTTCGGTCAAAATGGGGTTTTCCGGAGCGGCGGCAGAGACCACCGCCCCAGGTTGTTTATTTTAACAACTGAATCGAGTAAATGACGGATTCGACCTCAGGTGAGAGACATTCTTCATAGCTGTTGTAGGAACGGGCGCTGATGGTGACGCCGTAGTACTGCCCGGAGGACTCCCCGAAGGAGATATAGGTATCGACATAGTAGTCGCCCCACATATTATAGGTGATACGGGTCGCGTCGAAGCCGGCGATGCTCAGTTCTTCCTTCTTGAAATCCTCATAGTCGGAATAGGAATCCAAATTGTCCAGCGCCTGCTGCGCCTCTTCCTCGCTCCAGGCCGCCGTGAAGTAGATGCACAGGGAACCGTCCTCCGTCTCCAGACAGTTGAAGATGTCATCATAGGTGAAAACGTCAGTGGGATAGTTGAAGAGGAGAACACCGGCGTCGTTATAGTCAAGGACGCCGTCGCCGGCGATGGGTGCGCCCGGTTCGCTGCCGCCCGACGTACCCGGCTCACTGCCGCCCGTCGGAACGGTTTCGCCGATGGTGGCGGGAGCGGTATCAACGCCTGCCTCGATGAGGGGCAGATACCAATCGTCATAGTATCCGGGCATCATGTCGTCATAGGGCAGGTCGGTGGTGTCCGCATTGCGCACATCCTCCCAGTCCATGCCCCAGGGACGCAGATAGAACTTATAGTTGAACCAGCTTTCGCCGTTGTCCTCCGGGTCGGAGTAGGTTCCGTCAATGCAGATCATCTGGTCGAGGGAGCTGACCTGAGAGGCGCCCGGGTCGATGATCCAGTCGGCATGGCCGATCTCGCAATCCCAGAAATAGCCGCTCTCGGACATCATGCAGCCGTACTCCGTCGTGCCGCTGCCAAAGGAGACATCCGTATCGATCATGTACTCGTCAGCGTCGCAGTCCTCATCCCAGATCTGGATATTGCCGGTCGTATCGTCATAGAGGAAGATATGAGCGCAGGCATCCCAGAAGAGGCTTTCCCAATCGGCATACTCGCCGCCGGCACTGGTCACGATCCACCAGCCGTACCAGTCGCCTTCCCACCAGGCGTAGGGGCCGTCCGGGCCTTCAATGGTCGGTTCCTCGGTCTCGCCGACGTCGGCAGTGCTGGTTTTCGGCGCGGAGGCGCCGCCCTTTACAAAGGTCATGGGCATGCCCAAGTCCATGAGATCCACGACGAGCACGCCGTCCTTCAGGGTGCCCTTGCTATCGACGTCCTCGATCGTAATGGTGATGTTCTCGCCGTCGAGGGTCCATGTGCCCTCGGCAGCATCGCCCTCCAGGCACATGACGCACTTGCCGCCGGCCTTCAGCTCGACATAGTTTTCGCCTTCATAAATATCGGAAAGGTTCATGGTCACGCCCATCGCCTCGATGGTCGTGCCCTCATATCTGCCCAGATTCGGGTCACTGTCGTTGTCTTTTTCACCGCAGGCCGCGAGCGTAAAGAGCATTGCAAGCATCAGCAGGATGGCTGCGAGTTTTTTCATTTTGTTTCCTCCAAACTTATAAAAAGAAATATGGGCGGCAGCAAGTCGCCGTCGCCCGGGCTATGGGATCAAGCCTGCTTGTTTTTCGCAGCGCCGATGATGAACAGCACGGGAAGAACAAGGCCAAGGATCAGGGAGAACACGGGGAAGCTGCTGCCGCCGACAACGGTAAGGATGCTGCCAGCAACGCACAGGACCGCGACCACGATGCCCCAGCCCATGCAAGTACCGGCCTTTTCGGGCTTCTTTGCATTGGCGACACCGATGATGCCGGCCACAAGCTCAGCAACTGCGCTGACAAGGGTCAGGGCGCCCGCGGCGTACAGCATGCCGGAAGAAGCGCCCAGAACTGCCAGAGTGGCGATGCCCAGCAGGGCGATGATGGCGACGATCAGGGAGATCGCGCCGCCGATGATCATGAGAATACCGGTGACTTTCAGGAAGCCGGCACCCTTAGCTGTGGTTTGTTCCATGATTTTTACCTCCATTTTTCATTATATTATGTAAGATTTTAACGTTTTTCTCCGCCAAAGGAGAAGAAAGTCCTTCCTTCTCCTTTCCTCAAAGACTGCAGAAATCACGGACGGTCGTCCGAAGCTCCCATTGGATCAGCCGCGGACGGAACCGCCGCAGTATTCGCAGCGGCCGGATTCATCCGGTGTCGTGGTGGCGCCGCACCAGGGGCAGGTCACCGCCTGCTTGGGAGCCGCAGCCTCCTCCGCCTGCTTGCGCACCTGACGGCGCACCTGGGTCAGGGCCGTGCGGATCTCGTTGGCCATCCGGTCGCGCTCCTGATATTCCACGTTCTGACGGGGGTTGACCGTGGTGCCGAGGCGTGTGGCAGTAACGTCGACCTCCACATCATCGCCCAGGCGGAAGCGGATCCGGTCGAACCAGGGGCTGTTGACGTGGATGTTCACCCAGAATTCATAGCTGTAGTGATAGCGCGGCGGATTGTAGCTGACCTCCTTGCCGTCGGGCAGCTCGCGTTTTTCCTCGGACTTGCTCT
>CALZCW010000063.1 GCA_945635805.1 uncultured Clostridia bacterium | reverse complement strand
CGACAGCCTCATCCTGGCCGTCGCCGTCCAGATCCGCCATCTGCACCGGCTGCTGATTCTCACCGGCAACAGGCGCGCTGTAGGACGCGCCGGCAGGCATGGCAGTCTCGATGGCGCTTTGCAGATTGTAATAGTCTGCCGACTGGGCAGGGATGGCGTAGAGGCTCTCAGCAGGCTCCAGGAAACAGCCGCCCAGCAGAACCAACGCCGCAAGCAAAGAAATACATAAAACCACGCGCCGCAAGCCGCCGTCCCTCCTTTCAGAAAAGGCAAATACACTATTAAAGTATTATATCATGATTTGTTACAAAAGTGTAGTACCTTTGTTACGAGATGTAGAAAATTATTTCAATACAACGTTCTCTTCTCCGAGAAGGTTGCGCAATTCCTCCAACATATCGTCACGAACGGCGCAATTTGTTCCTCTTTTGACTCCGGTGTCGGCAAAGTACAAGATAGCCCGCAGCCCACCGGGGAACATATTGAGGATGGCCCGGGTCTTCCGGTCCTCCACGCATCCCTCCGTCGGCAGCTTGAGATAGAGCCTCTGCGGCTCCGGCTTGGCCACCTCGGCAATGGGCCACAGATCGTTGACCACCATCTGCGGAGCTTTTTCATCCCGCACCGACAGCCGCCCCTCCACCACCAAAGCGGTGTTTTCCTTGAGCAGGGTGCCGCGCTTGGCAATGACGTTGGAAAAAACCAGCAGCTCCATGTCGGCAGTGTCGTCCTCCAAAGTCACATAGGACATCATGGAATTGCTGCGGGTGGTCTTCATCTTCACATGCTCCACGATGCCCGCGATGCGGACGGTCTGTTCGTCACGGTAAAGGCCGTCGCCGCTTTCAAAGGACTGCATGATGCGCAGAATGGGCGCAACCTGGCTGTCCTTGAGCTGCTTGCGGTATTCGTCCATGGGGTGGCCCGACAGGTAGAGGCCGATGGTCTCCTTTTCCATCTGCATCAGATCCCGCTTGGGCAGCTCCGGCAGGTCAGGAATGGGGATGGTCTCCTTTTTCTCCTGCACCTCCTCCAGCATATCGAAAAGCTGTAGCTGCCCGGCAAGATTGTGCTTTTTTCGGTCGGAAACTGCGTCCATAATGGTCTCGTAGCTGCTGAGCATCCTGGCGCGGTTGAGGCCCAGGCAGTCCATAGCGCCGCATTTGATGAGATTCTCCACCGCCCGCTTGTTCAGATCGGTGTCCAGCATCCGCTCGATGAAATCCTCCAGAGAGACGAATCTGCCGTTTTTCTCCCGTTCGGCCACCATCTGCCGCAGCAGGCCCCGTCCGATGTTCTTCACCGCGCCGAGGCCGAAACGGATGCCCTCCGGCTCCACGGTAAACTTGTCCTCCGAGGTGTTGATGTCCGGGTGGAGCAGACGGATGCCCATTTCGCGGCAGTCGGCGATATAGCCAGCCGTCTTGGTGGTGTTGTCCAGCACCGAGGTCAGCAGGGCGGCCATGTATTCCTTGGGATAGTGGCGCTTGAGATAGGCCGTGTCGTAGGCCACCTTGGCGTAGCAGACGGCGTGGGCTTTGTTGAAGGCGTAGTTGGCAAAATCCAGGATGTCCTTGAAGATGGCCTGGGCAGCGGCTTCCGAAACACCGTTGGCGATGGCACCGGAGATGCCGCGCTCCGCATCACCGTAGACAAAGGCCTTCTGCTCGGCCACAATGACCTTTTCCTTCTTCTTGGAGATAGCGCGGCGCATATTGTCTGCCTGACCCAGACTATAGCCGCCCAGCTTACGGAAGATCTCAATGACCTGCTCCTGATAGACGATGCAACCGTAGGTGACGGACAGGATCGGCTCAAGCTGGGGACAGAGATAGGTGATCTTCTCCGGATGGAGCTTGTTGTCGATGAACCGCGGGATGGAATCCATAGGGCCCGGTCGGTACAATGCGACGATAGCCGTCAGATCCTCGATGGACTGGGGCTTCATGTTGACGCAGACGCCGGTGATACCCGCCGATTCCAGCTGAAACACGCCGGCGGTCTTGCCCTCCGAGAGCATTTTGAAGCTCTCCGGGTCGTCGTCGCGGACCTTTTGCAGGTCAAAGCCCGGCTCGTGCCTGCGGATCTCCCGCTCTGCGTCGTCAATGATGGTCAGGTTGCGCAGACCGAGAAAATCCATCTTCAAAAGGCCCAGCTCCTCGATGGTGGTCATGGTGAACTGGGTCACGATGGTGTCGTCATTTCGGGCCAGAGGTACATAATCCGACACAGGATTTTTCGTAATGACCACGCCGGCGGCGTGGGTGGAGGTGTTTCTGGGCATGCCCTCCAAGGCCCGGGCGGTGTCGATGAGCTTTTTCATGCGCTCGTCGCCGTCGTAAAGCTCCTTGAGCTGGGGCGAGATCCGCAGTGCCTCGTCCAGGGTCATGTGGAGGGTGGTGGGAATGAGCTTGGCCACCGCGTCGGTCTCGGCATAGGTGAAATTCAGCACCCGTCCCACGTCGCGCACGGCGGCCCTTGCCGCCATGGTGCCAAAAGTGACGATCTGCGCCACATGGTCCTTGCCGTACTTCCGCGTCACATACTCGATGACCTCACCGCGCCGCGCCTGGCAGAAGTCCATGTCGATATCGGGCATACTGACCCGCTCCGGGTTGAGGAAGCGTTCAAAATACAGGCTGTATTTCATCGGGTCGATGTCGGTGATGTGGAGGCAGTAGGACACCATGGCCCCCGCCGCCGAGCCTCTGCCCGGTCCCACGGGGATCTTCTGGCTTCTGGCGTAGGCGACAAAATCCGCCACGATGAGAAAATAATCCACATAGCCCATTTTCTGGATCATGGACATCTCATATTCCAGACGTTCCCGGTAGCCCGCCGGGTCGTCGGGATAGCGTTCGGCATAGCCGTCGCGGCACAGCTTGGAAAACCAGCCCCAGCCGTCGTAGCCCTCGGGATACTGGAAGGCCGGCAGATGGTACTGACCAAAGGTGAAGTCCACATTACACCGGTCGGCAATCTTCTGCGTGTTCTCTATGGCCTGGGGCTGATTGGGAAACAGCGCCCGCATTTCCTCCTCGGATTTGATGTAAAACTCCTGGGTCTCAAAGCGCATCCGGTTGGGCTCGTCCACGGTCTTTCCCATCTGGATGCACATGAGCACGTCCTGGAGATAGCTGTCCTCCCGGGTCAGATAGTGGGCGTCGTTGGTCACCACCAGCGGCAGGCCCGTATCCTGGGCAAGGCGCAGGATGCCGCGGTTGACCTCCTGCTGCTCCGGCAGGCTGTGATCCTGCAGCTCCAGGAAAAAATTACCCTCGCCGAAGATCTCCGACAGCTCCAGTGCATAGGCCTTAGCACCTTCGTAGTCTCCTGCCCGCAGTCTGCGGGGGATTCCGCCGGCCAGACAGGCAGACAGGGCGATCAGGCCCTCGGAATGCTGCCGCAAAAGGTCCAGATCCACACGGGGCTTGATATAAAAGCCGTCCAGAAAGCCCTTGGAGACCAGATAGCTGAGGTTTTTATAGCCCGTCTCGTTTTCGCACAGCAGCACCAGGTGCTGTGCCTCGTTGTCCACGCCGTGGACCCGGTCGGCCATGGTACGGGGCGCAACATAGACCTCGCAGCCGATGATGGGCTTGATGCCCGCAGCTTTAGCCGCGCGGTAGAAGTCAATGACGCCGTACATGACGCCGTGGTCCGTGATCGCCACGGCGGTCTGTCCCAGCTCGGCAGCCCGCTTGACAAGCTGCCCGATGCGGCAGGCACCGTCGAGCAGGCTGTATTCCGTATGCACATGAAGGTGTACAAATGACATTTCTCTCTCCTCATTCCGCCGCCAGGGCCAGCAGCTTGCGCATGCGGTGGTTCACCGCCGATTTGCTGATGGGCGGCTCGTGAAGCTCCGCCAGTTCACTCAAGGTCGTCTCCGGATACTCCCGCCGCAGCGCCGCCGTCTGACGCAGCTTCTCCGGCAGGGTCTCCAGCACCGCCCGTTCCTCTAACTTTCGGATGGCGGCAAGCTGCTCCTGAGCGGCAGCCACCGCCTTGTCCACATTGGCAGAGTCACAGTTGGTCTTGCGGTTGGCCTCATTGCGCCAATCCTTTTCGATCTTGGCCTCCATCACCGCCATGGCGCTGACCGGGGCTCCGATGACCGTCAAAAAATCCTCGATGGCCTCACTCTGCTTGTAATAAAGCACCGAACTGCCCTTCCGCTCCGTCTCCTTGGCGGGAAGCTCCATTTCCAAAAGCAGGGTGCCGGTCTCCCGGCTGACCTTCCAATGGGTGGTGGACAACTCCAGATGATAGCGTTTCTCCGGGTCAGTCACACTGCCGCCCGCCAGAAACGCCCCCCGCAGAAAGGCCCTGCGGCAGCAGTCCTTTTCCAGCAGTGCAAAATTCACATGAAGCGACACACTGGTCTCTGCGGAAAACCCGCAGGCACTGAACACCTGCCGAATTTTTTCCCTGTCGGTGATGGTGTAGGTCAGCTTGCCGCTGCCCCCTTCCTCCGGCAGGAGGTCAAAGCTGACGCCCAGACCCTTGCGGAACAGGCGCGGCAGCCGCAGCCCCAGATCACGGCTCTCCGTCACGATGCGGATGGCGTCGGCGGAGAAGGTGTTGGCATAGAGCAGAGCGCCCATGGCCTCGGCCAGAGCGCAGCAGCCCTTTTCCACCTCCGGGCGGCACAATTCACTTTTCACATTGGCGGAAAACGACATTCCGCATCCCCCTCCGTTTAGCCGCGCTCAATATCGCGGTGGTGTAAGTTGGCCGTGTATCCCTCTTTGCTCAAATGCTCCGCCAGCAGCACCGCCGCAGTCACCGAACGGTGGCGTCCGCCGGTGCAGCCGACGGCGATCCGCAGCCGCTCACACCCTCGTTTTTCCGCCATTTCCGCCTGCATCGTCATCAGGGACAGCAGCGTCTGCAAATACGCGGCGCAGTTTTTATACTGTAAAATGTATTCCCGCACGGGCGCGTCCAAACCGCTCAGTTCCCGTAACCCGGGCACCCAATAGGGATTTTCCAGGCAGCGCATATCCAGCACGATATCCGCTTCGATTTCCCCGTACTTATGGCCAAAGGAAGTGATGTCAATCTGCATCTTCCGCACCCCAGAGCCGCACCTCCGGCTCCAAATGGACACCGCTGGCGTCAAACACGCGCTGCTGCACAAGCTTCACCAGGGCCAGCACATCGGCAGCCGTCGCGCCGCCCTTGTTGACCACAAAGCCCGCGTGCTTCTCCGACACCG
>CALZCW010000062.1 GCA_945635805.1 uncultured Clostridia bacterium | reverse complement strand
CCTTCCGGGCGACAGTCTTCATCATCTCCTCCACCAGGTCCATCATGCCGTGGTAGTCGGTATAGGCCTGATAGAGCTCGATGGTAGTAAATTCCGGGTTGTGCTTGGGGTCCATGCCCTCGTTGCGGAAAATGCGGCCCACCTCATAGACCCGGTCCATGCCGCCGACCACCAGCCGCTTCAGATAAAGCTCAGTCTCGATGCGCAGGACCATGTCCATGTTCAGGGTGTTGTGGTGGGTGAAGAAAGGACGGGCTGACGCGCCGATCTCAAAGGGCGTCAGGATGGGGGTATCCACCTCCAAAAAGCCCTTGGAATCCAGAAATGCGCGCAGCTCACGCAGGATCATGCTGCGCTTTACAAAGGTTTCCTTGACCTCAGGATTGGCGATGAGATCCACGTAGCGCTGGCGGTAGCGGGTCTCCACATTGGTCAGACCGTGGAATTTATCCGGCAGCGGCAGCAGGGCCTTGGAAAGCAGCGTCACGCTGTGGGCGCGGACGGAGATTTCGCCCCGCTGGGTGCGGAAAACGTCACCGTTGACACCGACAATATCGCCGATGTCCAGCTTGCGGCAGTCCTCAAACTCCGCCTGCTCCATCTCGTCAAACTTCAAATAGAGCTGAATGCGGCCGGTGTCGTCCTGCAAATCGCAGAAAATGACCTTGCCCATGCCGCGCTTGCTCATCAGGCGGCCTGCCACAGCGACGGAAGAGCCTTCCATCTGCTCAAAATGTTCCTTAATCCCGGCAGCGGTGGCCGTGACGTCAAACTTCGTCTGCGCGAAGGGGTCCCGCCCCTCCTGACGCAGCTGCTCCAGCTTTTCTCTGCGGATCCGCACCTGGTCGACCAGGGACAGCTCCTCCTGGGGTACAAACTTTGCCATATTCCTCTCCATTTCTGCCCGCAGGCAGCTTTCAATTATTTTTATCTATTTACGTCCAGAATCTCAAATTTGATCACACCGACAGGGGCCTCAACCTCCACGATGTCGCCGATGCGCCTGCCCAGCATCGCCTTGCCGAAGGGAGAATCATCGGAAATGCGCTTCTCCATGGGGTTGGCCTCCTGGGAGCCGACAATGGCGAAAACGTCAGTCTCGTCAAATTCAATGTCACGCACCTTAACGGTGCAGCCCAGACCGACACGGTCCTCTGCCTCGGCATCCGTCGTCTCGTCGATGACAACCGCGTAGGTCAGAATGTTCTCGATCTCCGCGATCCGGCCATAGAGCTTGGCCTGTTCATTTTTCGCCTCGTCATACTCGCTGTTCTCCGAGAGATCGCCGAAAGAACGGGCCTCTTTGATCTGTTCCGCAACTTCTTTCTCTCTGGTGGTCTTCAGGTAGTTCAGCTCTTCCTCCAGAGCCTTCAGGCGTTCCCTGGTCAGTTTGTATTCTTTTGCCATGCCAAAAACCTCCAACGCTAAAACTTAAATTATGCGCAATGATTATAGAAGAAAGGTGCTGCTTCTGTCAAGCATTATTTATGCAGAGCGCTGATTGCCGCCTGTAATTGGGTGTCGTCATCCTTTTCCACCTTCTCATAATAGAGGTTGAGATAGGTTTCCTCGTCCACCTCCACAATGACATCCGGCGTCACGCCGATGCCGTCCAGGGTCACGCCGTTGGGCGTCTGATAGTGGCCCGTGGAGATGGCGATGGCAGAGCCGTCACTGAGGCGGAAAGTCTGCTGATAGTTGGCCTTGCCGCAGGTCTGGGTGCCGACGATAACGCCCGCGCCGTATTCCTGCAGAGCGGCGGCAAAAAACTCCGCAGCAGAATAGGAATCGTCGTTGATGATAACGGCCATGGGCATATCCAAATAATCTTCGTCGGAGTAGTCTACCTCTTCCTCGCCCTTGTAATTCACGGAACGGAACAGAGGGCCTTCCGGCAGCAGGTAATCCAGCACCTCCACCAGCTCGTCTTTCATGCCGCCGGGGTTGAAGCGCAGGTCAAAGATCAGAGCCGTCGCGCCCTGGCCGCACAGGTCCTCGATGGCGGCAATGGTGTCCCGGGCGCAGTGGGTGTCAAAATTGTTGATCTTAATATAGCCCTCGCCGCTTTCCAGCAGCTCATAGACTACCACGTCCACCTCGATAATGCGGCGGGTAATGGTCACGTCAAAGCGCTGACCGTCACGCTCAACGGTGATGGTCACGTCCGTTCCCTCTTCCCCGCGGACAAGCTGCTGGGTGCCGGTCATACCCAGTTCCACAGCGTTTTGTCCCTCCACATCAACGATCATATCGCCGATCTGAAGACCTGCTTCCTCGGCAGGGCTTTCATGGGTGACCGACACGATGGTAAAGCCCGGGTCGGTTTCCTCCACAAGCTGGATGGTCACGCCGATGCCCACATAGGCGTTGGCGTTACTTTCCAGATAGGCCGAATACTCGTCGGCGCTGATATAGTAGCTCCAACGGTCACCGGTGGAGGCAATGGCCGCCTCCGCGAGATAGTCTCCCAGGTCCTCCGTTGAGTAGTCGTCAACGTAATAGGTGTTCAGAATATTCAAAATTTCATCCAGTTTCTTCTGGTAATCGGCGTTTTCCTCCGTTTCAGCGGCAGCCGTCTCATTCCGCTGGTCCTTAATACGGTTCAGCAGTTCCCCGTTCAGGCCGCAGCCCACCGCAGACAGGGCCACGGCAGCGATCAGCAGAACACAAATCAAAATTTTAGTCAGGTGTTTCATAACTCACTCCAAATTGCGAATATACCCAGAGTCTGCAAAATGCAGACTCTGGGAATGTTTTTTGATTTAGCCTATGTAGGCGGCGGGGTTGACCGTCGAGCCGTTATAGTAGATGGTGAAATGCAGGTGAGGGCCGGTGGAATAGCCGGTAGAGCCGACATAACCGATGACCTGTCCCTGCTCAACGTAGTCGCCCTCGCTGACCACGTAGTTGGTCATATGGCCATAAAGAGTGGAGAAGCCGTCATAGTGGTTGATGGTCACATAGTAGCCATAGGCATAATTGTAGGTAGCGGTGGTAACGGTGCCGCTCTTGCTGGCGTAGATCGGCGTACCCTGATAGCTGGCCAGATCCAGGCCGTTGTGGAAGGAATAGTTACCGGTGATGGGGTGGACGCGGTAACCGTAGGTGCTGGTATACATTACAAAGCCGCTGCGGTCCACCGGGAACAGGAAGCTCTCGTTGGTGCTGGGATAGGTGACCTCGCCGCTGCTCTCTCCGCCGCCGTTACTGTTGCTCGTCTCAGGCGGATGGGCAGCCAGCCATTCCTGTCGCAGAGCTTCGGTGCGCTCCGCCTCCAGGGCAGCGATCTGGTCGCTGAGGGCGGCCTCCTCTTCCTCATATTTTTCCGCGGCCTCGATAAGCTCAGCACGGTTGGCATTGAGTTCTGCCAGCAGCGCGTCAGATTCGGCACGCTTCTCATCCAGCTCTTCTTCCGCGGTATTGAGTTCCACCTTGGTCTCCTCCAGCTTGATCTTTTCCTGGGCCAGAGCATCCTTGGCTTCCAGCACCTGCGCCGAAAGCTCGCGCATTTCATCCATCATGCGCTGATCGGTCTTTGCGATCTCCTCGATCATGGCACGGCAGTTGAGCATATCAGCAAAGCTGTCAGCCTCCAGGAGGACAGACCAGAAGGTCACCTCGCCGCGCTCCTGCATAGCGCGCATACGCAGCTTATAGCGCTCAAACAGGTCATCCTGCTCGGCTTTCAGTTCATCCAGCTCCGCCTGCTTTTCAGAGATCAGCAGGTTGTACTGGTGGATCTGCTCGTTGACCAGCTCGATCTCCTGCCGGGTCAGCTCAATATCCCGGTCCACCTGGGACTTCTGCTGCACCAGGTCCAGAGTCTGGCTTTCATTCTGTGCGATCTCATTTTCCAGGTCCTCGCGCTGGGAGGCAAGCTCGTCGGATTTCTTCTCCAGCTCGTCGATTTCTGCCTGGATCTCGGAGGAGGTCTTGGCGTTGACCAGCATGACCACGAAGCCAGCCAGGAGCGAGATCACCAGCAACAGCGCGATAACGGAAATAATGGCTCTTCTGTACTTATACATCATAGGTCTCCTTTCCGGGGAAAGACGCCCGCTCCCTTATACCTTGAGGAAACGGCGGATGGACATCACGCTGCCGAAAATGCCGATGACAAAGCCGGCAACGCCGCAGACCAGCGCCATGGGAACAAGCACATCGGTGAACGGTACAATGGTGAGGACCTCAAGGCCCGTATTCATAATCGCCTTACGCAAAACCTCATAGAGGCCCCATTCGATGAAGAAGGAAAATACTGCGCCGAACAGGCCCAGGAAGAAGCCTTCCACAAAGAACGGGAAGCGGATAAAGCTGTTGGTGGCACCCACCATCTTCATAATGCCGATCTCCTCCCTCCGGTCCAGCATGGCCAGACGGATCGTATTGGAGATGATGATCAGGGAGACGATCAGCAGAACGGCAGCAATGGCAATGGAGGCGATATACAGCACCGTGCGGATCGTCGCCAGTGCGTTTCCTACCTCGATATCGGCATAGACATCACTGACGCCGTTGATGTTTTCCAGCGCCTCCTTGGTCTCGGCGACCTGGGCATTGTCCACAAGGGTGACAATGTACTGATCGCGCATGGCATCAGCATCCAGGCCCTCAAACAGGGATTCGTCGGAGTCGCCGATGAAGTCCTCCAGCGCCTGCTGGCGGGAGACAAATTCGGCGTTGGCCACGTTGGGCAGCAGATTGATATCGGAGCCGACGCTCTTGGACTCGGCCTCGGTATAGTTCTCGTCGATGCACACGACGATGCGAAGCTCCTTCTGGACCTCGCCGACGGTCAGATCCAGGTTGTAGGAGATCAGCGTAAAGCTGTTGATGATGACCAGACAGGCCACCGTGATGCAGATAGCGGCAAAGGACATGAAGCCGTGCTTGAACATGGCCCGGACGCCCTCGCCCATCAGATAACCGAAATTATTATGCTTCATAGTTGTAATACCCGTCCATTCCGTCGCTGATGACGCGGCCCTCGTCGATGGCAACCACGCGCTTGGTGAAGCGGTCCACCAGACCCTTTTCGTGGGTAACGACCATGACCGTAGTACCCAGAGCGTTGATCTGCTCCAGCAGGAGCATGATCTCAAAGGAACGCGCCGGGTCCAGGTTGCCCGTAGGCTCGTCGGCAATGATCATGGTGGGGTTGTTGATGAGGGCGCGGGCAATGGCCACACGCTGCTGCTCGCCGCCGGAGAGCTCATTGGGAAGGCGGC
>CALZCW010000061.1 GCA_945635805.1 uncultured Clostridia bacterium | reverse complement strand
TCTCCGGCACCGGCGAGGAGCTTGCCCACAGCGACAAGGTCAAAAAAGCCTATCTTGGCGGCTGATTCATTCTCCTTTTGATTGAAAAAAACGCACTGCAAGTCTCTTGCGGTGCGTTTTTTCATTGCAATCTGTGCTTCTGACGGATATAATGTTTGCGAAAGGACGGTGGAGCCATGAAAAAATGCAGAAAAACCACGAAAAAAAGTCCCTATACCGTGATGACTGACGCCTATCTGCTTCTGATGGCAACCGTCTTTCCTCTCTGGTTTCACAAGGGCGGCCTGACGGACATTTCCAAGGCCAAGGCGAACTTTTTTCTGATCCTCAGCGCGGTATATCTTTTCTCCCTGCTTTTCCTGTTTTTGGGGGACCTTTTGCACGGAAGGATTCGGTTTTCTTCTGTAATTTCCGCCGTCAGGCGTTCTTCCTGGCCGCAGAGATTCATTCTTTTCTATTTGCTCTTTACGCTGTTGTCGGCCCTCCTGTCCGACTACGGCAGCGTCGTCTGGCTCGGCGGGAGCCGCAATGAGGGCGCGTTGTGCATCGCGGCCTACTGCCTGGTCTTTCTCTGTGTTTCCTCTTTTTTTGAGCCAAATCCTGTCCTGCTCTGGGGCTTTGGGACGTCGGTGACGGTCTTCTGCATCATTTCCCTCCTGCAAATTCTCGGTTGGAATCCTCTCGGCCTGTTTCCTGAGATCGGCGCTGCCAACCCCTTTCTACATTACAGCGCGTCATTTCTCGGCACCATCGGAAACATTGACTCTGTCGCCGCATTTTTCTGCATTGCCATACCGGTCTTCTGGGCCGCGCTTCTCCGGCTGTCCGGCAGACTGCGATTTCTTCTGACTGTTCCCCTGCTGCTGTGCCTGTGTCTGCTGTGGAAAATTTCCGTGGCAGCCGGTCTTCTCGGCGTCGGGCTGGGCGCATTGCTTTCTCTCCCCGTGGTGCTGCCTGTCAGTGTCAAGGTAAAAAAACATATAACCTTTGGTATTGCGTTTCTCCTGGTGAGCTGTCTGGTCGGTGCCTATTTTCTGGATCTTCCCCAGAAGGAGCTGCACGAACTGCATGAGGTCCTCCATGGAAATTTCAAAAACAGCTACGGCTCCGGGCGAGTATTCATCTGGAGACAAGTGCTGGAGAATTTCGGGGACCATCTCTGGTTCGGCACCGGTCCTGACACCCTTTCGCTCACCGGCGTCGGGGAACGGCAGCTCTTTAACGCCGCCGGTGAGGTGGTACGGGTCAAGCTATACGACGCGGCCCACAATGAATATCTCAATATTCTCTATCACCAAGGTATTTTTGCCCTGGCTGCCTATCTTGGTGCGCTGATTCTCTCTGCTGCGCACTGGCTCAAAAACGCGGCAAAAGACAGGGTATGCGCTCTCCTGGGCGCTGCAGTGCTGGCCTACTGTATCCAGGCTTTTTTCGGCATCAGCCAGCCCATCACCGCCCCCTATTTCTGGTGTGTCCTGGCTATGCTCAATGCCAAAAGAACGGCTTCTTCCTGATTCACGGAAGAAGCCGTTCTTTTATGAAAGTATCGCGGTCAGGAAATCGGCAGCACCGGTGTTGGCCGGACCTCATCGACCAGCTTTTTCGCGTCAAACAGGTCTTTCAGGGTCTCCGGCTCGTTGACCAGCCAATAGCCGCCGACCAGCCTTCTGCTGATACGGATGTAGCCGTCCAGGAGGCGCAGATCATTGGCCTCCGCTGCCGTGGTACAGTAGAAGCGGTAGCCCGCCTCCTGCATGGCCTCATAGCCGCTGCCGCTGTACTCATACAAGCCGCCCTTAATGGGATAGAAGAGCAGATCTGTGTCACCGACGATGGTCTGAACCTCCGTTTCCCACTTGGAAACATCGGCAGAGATCGCAGCAGCGTCAGAGTCGCCGTAGCTTATGTGGGCGTAGGTATGACAGGCGATCTCCCAGCCGTTGGCTTTCAGGCAGGCTGCGACATTCTGCGCCATTTCGACCTCCCTGGCATAGCTACTCTCGCCCAGTTTGGCCTTCCAGTCCGGATGGGTGTGGTAGCCGAAAACGCCCTCGCTTCCCGTCACGGTCACAACGCCCTTTGCGCCGCGATAGGAGAAATCCGGATGCTCCTCAACAAAGCTCTCCAGAATCGGCACCAGGTCGTAGTCGCCCTGGCTTTCCTTGCCGTCGTCGCCGATATAATCGCAGGTGAGGTTCCCGTCGGCATCCACTGCCAGCCGATAGGCAAAGCCGTCGCCGCCGGCGTCTGCCAGACCGTCGCCGTCACTGTCGACCATGGAGGCGTAATAGTTCACGTCGTCCTGCACGATGACCAGCAGCTTTTTCCCGGCGGGCAGATAGATCTCGCCCTGTTCATAGGTCTGCTTGCCGTCGTCGTCCACCTTGGTGGTAAACAGGTCGTGAGGCCTGACCAGCACATAGCCGCCAGCATAGAGGCTTTCCAGAATGGCGTTAAATTCACTGATCGTGACATGGTATTGATTGTAGGATTCAGCGTCCTCGTCCCCGTCAAAGGCCCGTTTCGTGTCCGCGATGAGACTGCGGAAGCTGAGGAAGGTCACGTCTCTGGTGTCCGCCACCTTTTCCAGGGTGGATTGGGCAGTCTGATAGCGGGTCTTCGCCTGAGACAGCTCCGGCTGCTCCAGCCAGTCGCTGCCGTACTGGGCCAAAACCGCCACCGCACCGTCGTAGTCATAGCTCATGGCCAGACGGTCTGCACGGGCGAGGATATCGTTCAGTATTTCCTCCCGGGAAACGCTCTCGACCGTGGGTGAGGTATAGAGCGTCTGGTCCTCCTGCGGTGCGTCGGTGGAGAAAAGGCTGACTACCAGGAAAATAAGGCCCACCAGGACAAGCAGCGCCGCCAGGCAGATGCCGATCAGAATGGCCCAACCGCGCACATTGACCCGCGTTTTCTTGCGGGGCGGCGTCTTTTTTCTCGGCTGGGGTTCCTCCGGCATCCGATATATCAGCTCCGGCTCCCGGCGTTCCGAGGGGTCTCGCTGTATCTCCCCACTGCGCGGTGGTGCGGCGGTTGCCGTTTTGTTCTGTAAAAACGCCTCCACATCCCAAGGTGTATCCAGTTCCCGTGACAGATCATTCTCCAACGGACGATCAGTGCGGTTTCTGTTGTCTTGCTCTGTCATTGACCTCGCCTCCTTTATTCTTTATTCTTTCAAAAGTCTGCGGCGTGCGATATTGATGGTATCCTCCTGCATATGGTTCATCCATGCAAGGCTCTTGCCGCAGCCATAGGCAACGCAGGAATCGGCGTCGTCGGCCAGCATACAGCGGACGCCGGTCCGCTCCTGCAGCAGCAGGTCCATGCCGTAGATCTGGCTGCCGCCGCCGGTGAGGACGATGCCGTTTTGGGAGATATCTGCCACCAGCTCCGGCGTGGTCAGCTCCAGCACATCCAGCACCTTGTCGGTGATCAGGCGGGCAGGTCGCTTCAGGGACTCGACAATCTCGTCGGAGGTCAGGACGATCTCCCGGGCAAGGCCGGTTTTCAAATCACGACCCTTGACACTCATGGAGAGGGTCTCCGGCCGCTGCCAGACGCAGCCAATGGAAATTTTCACATCTTCGGCAGTGTTGCTGCCGATGACCAGGCCGTAATGCTTGCGCACATATTTGACGATGGCTTCGTCAAAGGCAATGCCCGCCACCTTGATGGAAGCGGAGGAAGCAACGCCGTTCATGCTCAAAACGCCGATGTCCGTCGTGCCGCCGCCGATGTCCACCACCATGCGGCCCTCCGGCGCGCTGATGTCCAGATTGGCACCCAGAGCGGCAGCCAGCGGTTCCTCGATCAGGTACACACGCCGCGCACCGGCCTCCGTTGCCGCCTGAATGACAGCACGCTCCTCGACCTCGGTGATGCCACTGGGAACGCAGACGATCATGCGGGGCTTGACCACCGCGTGCTTCACGACGCCCCGGAGCATCTCCGTAAGCATCCGCGCTGTCAGCTCATAGTCGGAAATGACGCCGTCCTGCATGGGGTGGATGGCCACCACATTGCCCGGCGTTCTGCCCAGCATATTCCGCGCAGCAGCGCCTACCTGCAGGACCTTTCCCGTGTTCTTATCCAATGCGATCACGGCAGGCTCGCGCAGCACAATGCCCTTTCCCGCCGCATAAATGAGAATGTTGGAAGTGCCCAGGTCGATCCCCAGGTCTTTGGAAAACAAAAACATACTGTCACCTACTGTTTCTTTCTTTTTAACGGAGCATGGTCGCCGCCAGAACGGCACACTCCACCTCATCTGCACCGGCAATCCTCAAAACCTTGCTGCACTCGGTGAGCGTCGCGCCGGTAGTGATGATATCGTCGATCAGCAGAACCCGCTTTCCAGCGAAATTTTCCGGGTGGACGCTGCGATAGACGTTAAGAACGTTGGAATGGCGGCTGGCCGCATCCTTCTGGCGGGACTGGGGCTTGTTGTCCCGGAACTTTTCCAGGGTGCGCACACAGGGGACCTTCAGTTCCCCGGCAACGGCCTTTGCAATGAGCCAGGACTGGTCGTAGCCCCGCTTGCGGCAGCGTTTTGCGCTGATGGGCACCCAGGTCAGCACGTCAAACTCCACCCGACAGCGCAGCAGCATGGCGGCGATCAGCCTGCCGTAGGCCTGCGCGTATTGCTGCATTCCGCCGAATTTGAAGCGGTGAATGGAATCGACCACTGCGCCCTCATAGGTATAAACCGGCCAGCACTGCCGGTAGAATTTCCCCCGTTTGACGCTGCCGTCAAAATCCGGAAGGCTGTGCCGGCATTTTCCGCACAGGTCGGTCTCACCGCTGTGCAGGAGCCTGCCGCAAAAGACGCATTTGGGCGGATAGATCAGATCCAGAAGCCAATCCAAAAGCCTCATGACATCCGCTCCACCAGGCGCAGACGCAGCCCGCTGTAGCGCTTGTTGCGGCGGTTATTCTGGGTCATCTGGGCCACGATCTCCTCGTTGCCGATGAGGATCAGCAGTTCCCGCGCGCGGGTGATGGCCGTATAGAGGACGCCTCTTGTCAGCAGCATGGGCGCTCCGGCATAGGTGACGAAGATCACTGCGCGGTATTCGCTGCCCTGACTTTTATGGGCGGTGATAGCGTAGGCAAGCTCCAGCTCCGGCAGCATGTCCGAATCGTAGAGCACCTCCCGGTCGTCAAAGCGGATGCGGATGGCGTCCTCCTGGGAGTCGATCTCCAAAATCGTGCCAATATCGCCGTTGAATATACCGTTTCCGGCACCGCCACCGACCTTTTTCCACATTATATCATAGTTGTTTCGAATTTGCATCAC
>CALZCW010000060.1 GCA_945635805.1 uncultured Clostridia bacterium | reverse complement strand
ACCATGAAAAGAGTCACTTTTGTCTATCAGGCAAAAGTGACTCTTTTCTGTTTCTGCCGGAACAGGGAATATCACCTGTTGGAAAGCAGTGTTCGTGCAGTGTGGCGGAGTGGATGCCAGCGGTCAAGTGGATGGACTATCGGGCAGCGGGCACACCGGAATATGATGAAGAATACTCATGGATAAAGTCCAGCACGCAGCCCTTCAGCTTTTGAACGCTGGCGGTTTCTTTCTTTCGCACATGGGTGCCCATGCCAAGCTCGCGGATGGCAGGCGGGGTGACGGGAACGCACAGTACGTCGTCTGTTCTGCCGCGGATCATCAACTCCGTCATCATGGATACGCCCAGACCGCGGCCGACCATTCGGATGACCGTTTCGTCGTCGACCCGGGAAATTTTCGCGTCAAGCCTGACGCCCACAGGATCGAGGGCGGCTTTCACATCAATGTCAAACCTGCCGTAGGGCATGAGAAATTCCTGCCCGGCGAATTCCTCCAGCGGAAATTCGCTGCGGTTTTTCAAGGGATAGTCCTTCGGCAAGATGGCGTACATACGCTCGTTATAAAGCGGGATCCAATCACAGCAGGCATAGTTCTGCCGGCTGGCGAAGATCACATCGGTCTGGCCGCGCTCCAGCAGTTCAAAGGGCTCCAGAGCGTGATCTACCATGCGCAGATCCACGTTGACCTCAGGGCACAGGCGACGGAAGCGATAGAGGATCTCCGGCATCCAGTGCATGGCGATGCTTGCGTAGGCCGCGATCCGTATGACCTCGGACTTTTTCTCCGCCACCGTGCGGATCTGGTTTTCCAGATTGGCGTTTGCCTGCAGAAATTCCCGAATCGCCGGCATCAACTGAGCGCCTTGTTCCGTCAGCTGTATGCCGCTGTGGCTCCGCTGCAGCAGGGGAAAGCCGATCTCCCGTTCCAGCGCGTCCATCATATGGGTCAGGCCGGACTGAGTATAGCCGACGACCTCGGAGGCCTTGGTAAAGCTGCCCAGGTCGGCTGCCGTCATCAGGATTTCAAGTTTTTTGCTGTCCATGGTGCCGTTCCTTTCTATGCACATCTATGACAATTCCTCATATACTTATTATAAACAGTCGCTTCTCAGATTTCAAGTACAATGGTAGAATCAAAGTCATAAGAAGGAGGGACGTATCATGCAGAAAAGGCTCAACATGAAGCAGCGGATTCTGGTGGCCGCTACGCTGTTCGGAATGTTCTTCGGCGCAGGCAACCTGATCTTCCCGGTGCATCTGGGTCAGCTTGCCGGACGTAATGCGATTCCCGCCATGATCGGTTTCATCATCACTGCCGTGGGCATCCCGATTCTGGGCGTGGCAGCCATCGGCAATACCCACTCCGACGGCCTGCAAGCGCTGGCGACCAAGGTCGGCAAACGCTATGGATACTTCTTTACCTGCCTGTTATATCTCACCATCGGGCCGTTCTTCGCCATCCCCAGATGCGCGACGACCTCCTTTACGACGGGAATCCAGCCGATGCTGGGGGAGAACGTTTCGGAAGCGCTGGTTCTGCTGATATTCTCCCTGGTGTTCTTCGGCCTTGTGCTGTTCTTTTCCCTGCGGCCGGGGAAAATCACGGTTTGGATCGGCAAGATTATCAATCCACTGTTCCTGATCTTCTTTGCGATCCTGGTCGTTGCCGCCCTGTGCAATCCGGGCGCGTCCCTATCCTCTGTGGAGCCGGACAGCACATACCAAAGCGGCGCGCTGTTCTCCGGTTTTATCGAGGGCTATGGGACCATGGACGCCATTGCGGGTCTTGCATTCGGCATTGTCGTTATTGATATTATTCGCGGCATGGGGATCAAGGAAGACGGGGCAGTTGCCAAGGATGTCCTTCATTCCGGCATATTGACCGGCTTGCTGATGGCGGCGATCTATGTCGCTACTATTCTCATGGGCGCCCAGTCCAGGGGCCTGTTTGAAATCTCTGAAAACGGTGGTATCGCGCTGGCTCAGATTTCCAATCACTATCTCGGCAAAGCGGGAAGCATCGTCCTGGCGATCACCGTCACCTGTGCCTGCCTGAAGACCTCCATTGGCCTTGTGACAAGCTGTGCCGATGCCTTTGCCAGAATGTTTCCCCGGGGCTGTTCCTACAAGGTCTGGGCGGTGATCTTCACGGCCTTTTCCTTCTGCATTTCCAACTTCGGACTGTCCAAAATCATTGAGTTTTCTCTGCCGGTTCTCATGTTTCTGTACCCGCTGGCCATCACGCTGATCCTGCTGGCCCTGTTCGGGAAACTCTTTGACCATGACAGAGCCGTGTATGTCAGCGTTACGGCTTTCACCTGTGTTTCGGCGCTGTTTGACCTGATCAAGACTCTGCCGGAAGGTCTGCGCAGCAGCCTGCACCTGGATGGCGCGGTGGACCTTGCGGGAAAAATACTGCCATGGTTCCATCTGAATCTGGGTTGGGTCGTTCCGGCGCTGATCGGCTTCGTACTGGGCATGGCGATCCGTTTCATCCGTAATCAGCGCAAGGGGAAAGGCCAGATTGCCTGATGGAACGGTTGGCCTATGAATAAATATGGGAATCCCCGGTTTTACTCAGGCGAAACCGGGGATTCCCATATTTTTAAGCGGTGCATATTATACAGGGCCGTGAACATCAGTACTACAGCAGATCGGCCAGCTCAAGGATGAGCCGTTCGGTCTTTTCCCAGCCGAGGCAGGGGTCGGTAATGGATTTACCGTAGACGCCGCCGTCGGGCTTCTGGCAGCCGTCCTCCAGATAGGACTCGATCATCAGGCCCTTGACCAGATGCCGGATCTGTTCGGAATGGCGGCAGCTGTGGAGGATCTCCTTGGCAATCCGTGGCTGCTCCTCCCAATGCTTGCCGGAGTTGGAATGGTTGGTGTCAATGATGACCGCCGGATTCTGGAGGCTGCTGGACTCATAAAGCTCACACAGAAGCTGCAGGTCCTCGTAGTGATAGTTGGGAACGGAGCGCCCGTGCTGGTTGGCAGAGCCGCGAAGAATGGCGTGAGCCAGGGAATTGCCCTTGCTGTGAACTTCCCAACTGGAATAGACGAAGGTGTGGGGATGCTGAGCGGCGTTGATGGAGTTCATCATGACGGCAAGATCGCCGCCAGTGGGATTTTTCATGCCCACGGGGATGTCCAGACCACTGGCAGTGAGGCGATGGAGCTGATTCTCCACGGATCGCGCGCCAACAGCCACATAGGAGAGCACGTCGGACAGGTAGTGGTGGTTCTCCGGGTAGAGCATCTCGTCGGCACAGGAGAAGCCGGTCTGCTCCATGATCTTGATGTGCAGCTTACGGATGGCGATCAGACCCTTGAGCATATCGGGCGAGCTGTTGGGGTCGGGCTGGTGCAGCATCCCCTTGTAGCCGTCGCCGGTGGTGCGGGGCTTGTTCGTATAGGCCCGGGGAATGATGACCAGCTTGTCCTTCACCCGTTCCTGGACCGCCCGAAGCCGGGTGATATAGTCCAGAACGGCGTCCTCCCGGTCTGCCGAGCAGGGGCCGATGATGAGGATCAGCCGGTCGTCCGCGCCAGTAAATACAGCCTCCAGGGCCTGATCCGTCTCTTTTTTCTGCGCAGCCAGGGTGTCGGAAATGGGATACATCTCCTTGATCGCCTGAGGCGTCGGCATTTTGCGCTTAAATTCCATATTCATACGCTTTCATCCTTATCAAAATATTTTCTTCGCTGCGTGGAAAGCCGCATCATTTCGCGCATGGCGGCGGTATCGTCCCGTGCGATGCTGTCACGCAGACGGGAGAAGGTCTCAGAAAACAGGTCCATCTGGGCCAGCAGTTCGGTCTTGTTGAGCAGGAACAGTTCGCTCCACATTTCGTCGTTGATCTTGGCTATGCGGGTCAGGTCGCGGAAGGAGTCGCCGGTGTAGCGGGACAGATGCTCAGAGTCCTTGCTGACCATCAGTGAAACGGCGATACAGTGGGTGAGCTGGGAAAGAAAGGCGATCATCTCGTCGTGCTTTTCCGGCGTGAGGGTGGTGATGGTCTGAAAGCCCAACTCCCGGCCCAGGTCCATACAGGCTGCAATAGCCGCCTCGGAATTTTTTCCCGTGGGCGTCACGATATAGTTGGCGCCCCGGAAAATCTCCTTTGTGGCGTTCTCCACGCCGCTGACCTCACGGCCTGCCATGGGGTGGGCACCGATGAATTCCAGGTCGCTGCGCAGCATATCCTGCACGGCGTAGACGACGCTGCCCTTCACGCCGGTGACGTCGGTCAAAAGGGCGCCGGGACGGATACAGTCCTGATTCTCCCGGAGCCAGTCCAGAAAAACGTGGGGGTAGAGGGCAAAGACGATGAGATCGAATTGGCAGATATAGTCCGGGTCCGCGTTGCACCGCCCATGGCGGATGAGGCCGTGTTCCAGAGCGTAATTGATGGATGCCTCCCGGCGGGCCAGAGCGCCCACCTCAAAGCCCCGGTCCGTCAGCGCCTGGGCGTAGCTGCCGCCCATGAGACCGAGGCCCACGATCAGGATCTTGGTATTCTTATTCAGTCCCATAGGTTACCTCCAATCCAAGGCGTTTCAGGTCGCGGAAGAAGTCCGGGTAGCTTTTTCGCACCGCTTCGGCATCTATGATGACGCCGCCGACTTGACTTGCCAGCAGGGAAAGGGCCATAATGACCCGGTGGTCGTTGTGACCGCAGAGCATGGCATCCGGCTTTTTGATGCCGCCGGCGGGGATCCTTACGGTGTTTTCCCCGACTTCCGCGAAGACGCCGAACTTTTTCAGCTCCTCCGCCATGACCTGTGCGCGGTCACTTTCCTTGATCTTCAGACGCCGTGTGCCGGTGAATACCGCGCCGTGGTTTGCGGCGGCGACCGCAAAGAGAACCGGGCCCAGGTCCGGGCAGCCGGACAGGTCGAGGACGGCTTCCGGGGCAGAAAGCCGCCGCAGATATTCCACACAGATCCGGTCGCCCTGGAGGCTGTCGGTACGCAGGCCTGTAACGTTCACGTCTCCGCACAGCTCATTCAGGGCAAGCAGGGCCGCCGCGTTGGACCAGTCGCCCTCCACGGTTACGTCTATGGGCCGGTAGGTCTGGCCGCCCGGAATATGAAAGGTGTTTTCCGGAGCTTCCGTTACCGTGACGCCGAAGGCTTTCATGGCATCCAGAGTGATGTCGATATAAGGGCGGCTCTCCACCGGCGGCAGGACCTGCAGGTTGCTCGCGCCGTCCAGCAGGGGAAGGGCAAAGAGCAACCCAGTGACGAACTGACTGCTGACGTCGCCGCGCAGCGTGTACCTGCCCGGTGTGAGTCTGCCGCTGACAGTCAGGCTCTCACTGCATTTTTGCAGGGAGATGTTTTTCTCCGCAAAGAGCGTTTCATA
>CALZCW010000059.1 GCA_945635805.1 uncultured Clostridia bacterium | reverse complement strand
CTCAACCGTTGGTTGAGTTGGGAAAAATTCCGTCATAAACTTACAGATGATTGCTTTTTTCTCTGCCGTATGGCATAGTGAAAGCACAAAAAGGAGGGAAAACCAAATGAACAATACCACCATCGGCGACCGTATCAAATACCATCGCAAACGCCTGGGCATGACCCAGGAACAGCTTGCAGAACGCATGGGCGTCAGCGCTCAGGCGGTCAGCAAGTGGGAAAACAACCTGTCCTGCCCGGATATCTCCGTTCTGCCCGAGCTGGCGGAGGTCTTCGGCATCTCCGTCGACGAGCTTCTGGGAAAGACCGACAGCACGCCCGCCAAGGAGGCAGAACTGGTGGATGAGGACAAGGACAGAGGCGTCAGCGTTCAGTGGAACTGGAGCGCCAAGAGCGGCAGCATCTGCTTTGCCCTGTACATTCTGACCGTCGGCGTCCTGCTGCTGCTGCGCGGTTTTATCCCGGCCATGGACATCTCCTGGTGGACCATCGTATGGACCACCGCCCTTGTCTATATCGGCGTCAGCGGCATGATCGGCGGCTTCTCTATGTTCTGTCTGGCCATGGCCCTGGCAGGCATCTATTTCCTGCTGTCGGCCTATGAGCTATTGCCTTTCAGCCTGGGCTGGGGCGTTGTACTCCCGGCGGCACTGCTGCTGTGGGGCGTAAGTCTGCTGGTAGACGTTTTCATCGGCAAGAAGCCCTGGCGGCGTTATGTGAAGAACAAATCCGGCAAGACCACGGTACACAATAATAAAAAGCTGCACCATGAGTATAGCTGCACCGACGGCTACCTGCGCTGTGAGCTGAGCTTCGGCGAGTGCCGGGCGGCGGTGGTGACTCCACTGCTGCGCGGCGGTTCCATCGACAGCAGCTTCGGCGATTTCACCGTGGACTTTTCCGCCTGCGAGGCGCTGACGCCCGACTGTGAGATCGACGTGGACAACAGCTTCGGCAACCTGACGCTGCTGGTGCCGGATAAGTTCCGAGTGGAGCTGCGCCAGGCCCAGTCCTTCTCCTCTCCGACGGAGATCAAGGGCGAGCCTGCCCCCGAGGTTCAGGGAACGCTGCACATCAAGTCCGACGTCAGCTTCGGCTCCATGGAGATTCGGTATATTTGATGCAGGAAAACCAATCTGAGGCTGACAACTTGTCCGACCCAAGCTGCCGGAGGCAGCCTTCTGGCTAAGGGCTAAGGACTAAGGGTGAATGACTGAGGTGTCTGCTTCGCAGACGGATAAAATGCGGCGCGCCGGGGTCGGCGCGCCCTACGGCTATGAACGCCCTTCCACTGTAGGGGCGGACGACCCTGTCCGCCCTTGGCGCTTTCTTAATCTATCGTAGGGGCGGCTATCAGCCGCCCGTGTACAGATAGGGTTTTTGTTCAGTGAACAGTGAATAAGTGATGTGTGCGCTGCGCGCGCGAAACAAAAAATCCACCCAAAAGGCCATGAGTTTCTTGCCTTTTGGGTGGAATTTTTCACTTCTTGTTACGTTCCTGCGTAGGACAGGAAGGAAGCAAAGGTGTAGATATCCGTATAACGGGAGACGTAATAGCGGTTGACCAGGAAGGGGTCCTGAGAGGTGTTATACAGGCCGCCGACCATCTTGATGCCGAACATATAATACTGCGGCGCGACCTCCAGGGTGCAATCGTTGTATTTGCCCGTGGGGTAGCACAGCACGTAAGGCTCCTTGCCGGTGATCCGGGTGATGGCCAGCTTGGACTGCTCCAGCTCATAGACCGTGTCGTCGTAGCCCAGGGTGTCCAGGTCGGCGTGGGTGTAGCTGTGGCTCTGGATGGAGACCAGGCCGGAATCGGACATCTCCCGAATCTGTTCCTCCGTGGCCTTGTGGGAGGTACCGGGCGCGTTGCCGATGACGAAAACCGTGGCCTTGACGTTGTACTTCTGCAGCAGGGGGAAAAGCTCCGTGTAGTTGTCGTCGTAGCCGTCGTCAAAGGTCAGTATCACGGGCTTGTCGTAGTCCTCCACGTGGGCCAGGTCCTCGAACCAGATGGCATCGTAGCCGTTTTCCGTCAGATAGGCCAACTGCTCCTCCATGGACGAGGGGCTGACGAACAGCTCGTTGATGCCCCACATATCGTCGCTGACGGCGTGATACATGAGAACGGGGACGTTGACGTTTTCGGGGATGTCAAAACGGCGGGCAGTGGGGGTATAGTAGCGGATGCCGGTCTCCCCGTCCGTCAGGCAGGGATAGCCCAGGGCCTCGGTCAGCGGGTCAAATTCCAGATAGAGCGTCTCCTCCGCCGTCAGGAGGGAGGCCTCGCAGGGCGCGCCGTTGACGAGAAGCACGCCGTCTGCCTCCTCTACCGTATCCGTGCCGCTGAGCTTCAAGGGCGCGCCGCTCTCCACGGTCAGCTCCACAGCCTCGGAAAAAAGGTCGGCGGCGATGTAATGGACGCCCTCGATGAGAACGCTCTCCACCGTCTTACCGTTCAGCACCACCGACGGCGTATAGGGCAAAATCTCCAGAGCAGGCTCCGTGGAAGGTGCCTCGGTGCTTTCCGGTTCCGTAGGCGGCTGGGTGGGAGGCTCCGTCGAAGGCTCGGTGGAGGGCAGGGTCGCCTCCACAGATTCGTCCGGCAGGATGTCGGTAAAATACAGAATCCCCGCGATGACCAGCAGTACTGCCAGAATAACGGACAGGACAATAATGGCCTTTTTCATGTTACTTTTCTTCCAGGATCTTATTCAGCTCATGCATGAAGCTGTTGATGTCCTTGAACTGGCGGTAGACCGACGCGAAACGGACGTAGGCCACCTCGTCCAGAGGCTTGAGCCGCTCCATGACCAGCTCGCCGATTTTGCCGGTGCTGACCTCGCGCTCCAGGGAGTTCTGGACGATCTGCTCGATCTCGGCGACGGCGGCCTCCAACTGGGCCATGCTGACGGGCCGTTTCTCGCAGGCTCGGACCATGCCCCGCAGGATCTTGCTGCGGTCAAAGGGCTCGCGGCTGTTGTCCTTTTTCACCACCACGATGGGCAGACTTTCCACGGTCTCATAGGTCGTAAAGCGCTTCTGGCAGGAAAGACATTCTCTGCGACGGCGGATGCTGACGCCGTCATCGGAATGGCGGGAGTCCACGACCTTGCTTTCCTGATAGCCGCAATAGGGACATTTCATAGCTTTCTCTCCTTTGCTATGCGATATACAGTCTTATTTTATCAAATCTGCCACAAAATGTCCATCTTTTTTTATTGAAAGCCGGAATATAATATACGGGGCATCCGACAGCCGCAGTGGGACTACAGCGCAATGCGGTTTAGCTCCTCCTCCAAAACCTCCGGGAAGACACATGGGGTGACACAGTTGCGGCTGAGACGGTCCAGGATGGCCGCCATGCGGACAGGGGAGTCGGTGACGTTGCGCACGGCGGCGCTCTGCCGCTCTCTGCCGCGGTGCATGATGACCTCCGCGCCGTAGCCGACGGCGCCGCCAAAGATCTCGCCGGTGAGGTAGTAGAGCAGCGCGGCGGTCTCGCCGTTGTCACAACGGATGGTCCGGGCGTCAAAATAAGTTCGTGTGAGCATCACGATACCCTCCTTTCCCTTTGATTGAAGCATAAATTTCCCCCGGATGCCATTCTTTTCCCCCGACGGTTTTCGAGGCTTTTCGGGGTGCATAGAACAGAATCCCCCCGTTTCGGGGAGAAAGCTCAGCTTTTTTTTCGCAGGAATTTCCGTTTTTGCGCCGGACAGAAGCGAAAAATGTCGAACGATTTTCGCAGCCCGCGTTTTTTTGCGGAAATCGTTGCACTTTTTATATAAATGTGGTATCATTCAATCGTACGACCAAAAATAAGGAGGACTACCAATGAAACTGAAAACCATGCTCTGGGGCGGAGATAAGCCCGGCAGAGCCATCACCCTGGGCATTCAGCATGTCTTCGCAATGTTTGGCTCCACGGTTCTCGTCCCCGCATTGACCGGCCTGGATCCTGCCGTCACCCTGTTCTGTATGGGCATCGGCACCCTGATCTTCCACCTCATCACCAAGGGCATCGTTCCCGCTTTTATGGGCTCCAGCTTCTCCTTTATCGCTTCCATCGGCGCCGTCAGCACCTACTGCGCCACACATTCTCTTGACAACTTTGCCGCTTATGTGGGCTGGGGCATCATGGCCTCCGGCCTGCTGTATCTGATCCTGGCGCTGCTGGTCAAGCTCTTCGGCTCCAAGCGCATCACCAGCTTCTTCCCGCCCATCGTCACCGGCTGCATGATCATCGTCATCGGCATGATGCTGGCGCCCACGGCCATGAACAACATCACCACCGCCGTTGCCGACATCCCCGTCTGGAAAAACTGGGTCGTCGCCGTTGTGACCATCGCGGTCATCGTCGTCGTCATGTTCTTCTTCCGGGGCTTCTGGAAGCTCATTCCCATCCTCTTCGGCATCGTGGCCGGCTATCTGACCTCCCTGGCCCTGGGCATGGTGAATACGGCAGCCGTCGCCGACGCCGCCTGGTTCACCTTCCCCAAGTTCTCCTTCTGCTTCACCGGCCTGGACTGGGGCGCCGTGACTACCGCCGTTACCATGATCGCGCCCATCGCCATTGTCACCTTTGTTGAGCATGTGGGCGATATCACCGCCAACGGCGCCGTCACCGGCCACAACTACATCGAGGAACCGGGCCTGCACCGCACTCTGCTGGGCTGTGGCCTCGCCTCCATCTTCTCCGGCTTCTGCGGCGGACCTGCCGCCACCACCTATTCCGAAAACACCGGCGTTCTCGCCGCGACCCGCAACTATAACCCCGCTACGCTGCGCATCGCCGCCGTCTTTGCCATCGTTCTGTCCCTCTTCGGCAAGGTCTCCGGCATCCTCAACAGCATCCCTGCTGCCGTCATGGGCGGTGTGTCCGTCGTTCTCTTCGGCATGATTGCCTCCGTCGGTCTGCGAATGCTGGTGGAAAATCATGTGGACTTCACCAAGAGCTATAACCTCATCATTGCTGCCGTCATGCTGGTCCTGGGTCTCGGCCTTTCCAACAACGTCACCATCGGCAGCGTCACCATCAGCGGTACCGCCATCGCCGCAGTGCTGGGCGTTATCCTCGCCAAGGTCCTTCCCAAGGAGGACGCGGAGGAAGCCAAGGCTGCCAAGCAGGAAGCTGCCGACAAGGAATAATCAAGACAAACAGATAGAAACGGAGAACTTCGCATGACGGTACTATTTGCCGCCTTAGAGCTGATCGGCGGCCTCGCATTTTTCCTCTACGGCATGAATGTCATGTCCAGCGGCCTGGGGAAACTGGCCGGCGGCTCTCTGGAGCGTTCCCTGAAAAAGGCTACCTCCAACCCGATCCTGGGTATGGGCCTGGGCGCCGGCATCACCATTGCCATCCAGTCCTCCTCGG
>CALZCW010000058.1 GCA_945635805.1 uncultured Clostridia bacterium | reverse complement strand
TGAAAATTTCCGACTACTTCGGCGAAAATGTATTTTCCAAGGCTGTTATGCGGGAACGTCTGCCCCTTGAGGTGTTTGAGGAAGTCTGCAGCGTCGAGCAAAACGGCGGCCAGATTTCTATGGCTGCGGCGGATGTGGTCGCCAAGGCCATGATGGAATGGGCGATTGAACGGGGCGCGACCCACTACACCCACTGGTTCCTGCCTCTGACCGGCGTCACGGCGGAAAAGCACGACTCTTTCCTCTCCGCACCCGATGCCGACGGCAATGTTATTATGAAGCTCACCGGCAAGCAGCTCATTATGGGCGAGCCGGATGCTTCCTCCTTCCCCACCGGCGGTCTGCGCGCCACCCATTATGCCAGAGGCTACACCGCTTGGGACATCACCTCTCCTGCCTTTGTCAAGGAGATGTCCTGCGGCACTATTCTGTGCATTCCAACAGTTTTTCTCTCCTATACCGGCGAGGCACTGGACAACAAGACGCCGCTGCTTCGCTCCATGGAGGCTCTCTCCCAGCAGGCCCTGCGCGTGGTACGTCTCTTCGGCGACACCACCGCGAAAAAGGTGATTCCCTCCGTCGGTGCGGAGCAGGAGTATTTCATCGTGGACCGCGAGAAATACCTCAAGCGCCGCGACCTGATCTACACCGGCAGGACTCTTTTCGGCGCTCCCGCCCCCAAGGGTCAGGAGCTGGAGGACCAGTATTTCGGCGTCATCCGGGAGCGCGTCGGCGCCTTTATGGCGGACCTGAACGTGGAGCTGTGGAAAATGGGCATCACCGCCACCACCCAGCACAACGAGGTGGCTCCCGCGCAGCACGAGAGCGCGCCCATCTATACCGCCTGCAATGTGGCTGTGGACCACAACCAGCTCACCATGGAGACCATGAAGCGGGTCGCCGGGCGTCACGGTCTGGTCTGCCTGCTCCATGAAAAGCCCTTTGCCCGGGTCAACGGCTCCGGCAAGCACAACAACTGGTCCATCGCCACCGACACCGGCGAAAACCTTTTGGAGCCGGGCACCACGCCCAACGACAATCTGCAGTTCCTGCTGATTCTCTCGTGCATCATCAAGGCCGTCGACCGCCATGCGGACCTGCTGCGTATGTCCACCGCCTGCGTCGGCAACGATCTCCGTCTGGGCGCCGATGAAGCGCCTCCCGCCATCATCTCCATTTTCCTCGGCTCTCAGTTGGAGGACGTGGTGGAGCAGATCGTGAAAAACGGCACGGCGGCAGAATGTATCGCCGGTGCGCAGCTTGACGCCGGTATCTCTACCTTGCCGCGCATCCAACGGGATGCCGCCGACCGCAACCGCACCTCTCCCTTTGCCTTTACCGGCAACAAGTTTGAGTTCCGCATGGTCGGCTCGTCGGACTGCATCGCCAATTCCAACACCGTCCTCAACACCATTGTCGCCGAGGCTCTGTGTGAAGCGGCGGACGTTCTGGAAAAGAGCACCGACTTCTCCGCCGATGCCAACCGCATCATCGCGGAAAACCTGCGGGAGCACAGCCGGGTCATCTTCAGCGGCAACGGCTACAGTGCCGAATGGGTAGCGGAAGCTGCACGGCGCGGCCTGCCCAATCTGCCCAGCATGGTCTCCTCCGTCCCCAGCCTGACGACGGAAAAGTCCATTGATCTGTTTGAGAAATTCGGCGTCTTTACCAAGGCGGAGCTGGAGTCCCGCAGCGAGATCATGTATGAGACCTACGCCAAAACCACCTCCATCGAAGCCAGGACCATGGCCCACATGGCAGCGAAGCACTACACCCCCGCCATCGTGCGCTACATGGCACGCCTGGGCGACTCCATCTGCAAGGTGCGCAACGCCTGTCCTCAGGCAAGCACTCAGGTGCAGGAGAAGCTGCTCAGCAAGACCGGCCGTCTTTTGACCCAGGCGGATGAGGCGCTGGAGCATCTGCGTCAGTGCATTGAACAGAGCACCCGTCTGGAATGTATGCGCGACGTGGCCAATTACTGTCACGACAGCCTGGTGCCTGCCATGCAGGCTCTGCGCGCGCCCATTGACGAGCTGGAGCTCATCGTGGACAAGGACCTCTGGCCCGTTCCCACCTACGGCGACCTGATGTTTGAGGTGTAATTCCACAATACATATACCCGGGAGAGTATTTCGGTACTCTCCCGGTTTTTTTCTTAAATAAATCTTAAACAGGCACGGTATTGTATCTTAAGACTTTCGGCGCTATACTGAAATCAAGAAAGAGAGGGGGACCTTTGATGCAAACGATTCTGGTCTGTGACGACGAGCGGGACATTGTCTCCGCACTGCAAATCTATCTCAACGCCGAGGGCTACCGGGTTTTGGAGGCCTACAACGGCCGGGAGGCTCTGGCGATTTTGTCCCACGAGGAAGTCCATCTGGTGCTGCTGGATATTATGATGCCCGCTATGGACGGTCTCAGCGTGCTGACCATCCTGCGGGAAAGCTACAATCTGCCCGTCATTCTGCTGACGGCGAAATCCGAGGACACGGACAAGGTCATCGGCCTCAACGTGGGCGCTGACGACTATGTGACCAAGCCCTTTAACCCCGTGGAGCTTCTGGCGCGGGTGCGCTCCCAGCTCCGGCGGTATCTGCGTCTGGGCGGCGGCACCGTCAAGCCCGCCCAGGTGCAGATCGGCGGCATCTGTCTGGACGACGAGGCCAAAAGCGTCACCCTGGAGGGCGAAAAAGTGGACCTGACGCCCCGGGAATATGACATTCTCAAGCTGCTGATGCAAAATGCAGGAACGGTCTTCTCCCCCAAGGAGATCTACCGCCGTATCTGGCAGGAGGAGCCTTACGGCGCGGAAAAAGCGATCGCCGTCCATGTCCGCCATCTGCGGGAAAAGCTGGAGATCAACCCTGCCGAGCCCCGTTGGCTCAAGGTCGTATGGGGCCGGGGGTACAAAATGGAGAGCGAGAACCGATGAAGAAATTATGCAGCAAATTCTGGGCCAAGCTGGTGGCAGCGCTGCTGCTGCCGGTGTTTCTGCTGGTCACGGTGATCTCGTTGATCGGGATCGCGGTGTTTTACAGCGAGGATGTCTACGTCGACGGCGGCGAACGCCTCCGCGACGACGTCTGTGAGAGCTTCCTGTACCGGAATGAAGCCTATGTGAATGATTATCTGAACATTACAGAGTGCGGAGGTCAGGCGTATGAATCTGAGAGCAGGCCCATCTATGAGGACCTGCTGTCGGCGGAGAGTACCGGTTTTCGCTGCACCGTCACTGCTGAAAACGGCAGTGTCATCTATCAGAGCGCCGGAGGCGGTACCGTCCGGTATCAGCACACGCGGGACATGGAGATCATGTGGTGCCGGGAGGAAACGAGTACCTATTATTTCCAAAACGAAGATGATTTTAACCAATATCTGGAACGGTTGTCGCTGAGCTACGACATTATAAGCACTGATTTCACCGGCAACGAAAATCTAAGCGGCTACGCCACGGTAACCTACGGGAAGTGGGTCAGCAAAATCTGTACGATCACCAGTTCCATTGTTGAAACATCTGACACAGACACTGCCATCAGCATGACTCTGCAATGGGTCGACCGGCTGCTGCCGCTGCGAAACTGGCTCTTTGTCTTCTTTGCCGTGGGGCTGGTGCTGACGGTGCTGCTGACCATTTTCCTGTGCTGCAGCGCAGGCCATAGGGCCGGCATGGAGGGCATCCGGCAGTCGTGGATGGACCGGATCCCGCTGGAGCTGCTTCTCGGCATCTTCATCCTTGCTGACGTCTTTCTTGCATGGCTGGTCGACTATTTCATCTTTGACGGCGAACGGCTGCTCTGGCAGATGAAGATCGTCTTCGGCGCGGTCGCCTATGTGCTTGCATATCTTACGGCGCTTTGCGCGGTTTCCTCCTTTGTCCGCCGGGTAAAGGTCGGACATTGGTGGAAAAACACGGTAGTTTATTTCGTACTGCACCTGCTGTGGAAGGTAGCAAAAAAGCTGGGCCGCCTGTGCTGCGCGGCATGGAAAAACTTCCCTCTATACTGGAAAGCAGGCCTTACATGGTTGATCCTGAGCCTGATCGAGATTCCGTTTTTCAGCAACTACGCTCCCATGTGGATCATGGAAAAGCTGATCTTTACCCCGCTGCTGATCTGGGCGGTCATTGGTCTGCGGCGGCTGCAAAAGGTCGCCCGGGAGCTGAGCAGCGGCGACCTCGGCTACACAGTCAACGTGGATTATATGCTTCCCACTCTGAAGGAGCATGGAGAGCGGCTCAACAGCATCCGCGACGGCATGCAGAGCGCCGTAGAGCGCCAGATGCGCAGTGAGCGAATGAAAGCGGAGCTGATCACCAATGTCTCCCACGACATCAAAACGCCGCTGACCTCCATCATCAACTATGTGGACCTGCTGAAAAAGGAGGGCCTGGACTCGGAGCACGCGGCGCAGTATCTGGAGGTCCTGGACCGCCAGTCCGCGCGGCTGAAAAAGCTGACGGAGGATCTGGTGGAGGCCTCCAAGGCCTCTACGGGCAATATCACTGTCAACGCCGAGCCGACGGACCTGTCCCTGCTTCTGTCCCAGGCGGCGGGAGAATACGAGGAGCGGCTGCGCAGCCGTTCTCTGGAGTCGGTGCTGACCGTGCCGAAAAACGCGCCTCCCGTCCTGGCCGACGGCAGGCTCATGTGGCGGGTCTTTGACAATCTGCTGGGCAACATCTGCAAATACGCCCAGCCCCAGACCCGGGTCTATCTCTCCTTCCGCGCCGATGAGGAGGCCGTCAGCGTGACCTTCAAGAATGTTTCCGCCGAGCCGCTGAATCTGCCGCCGGATGAATTGATGGAGCGCTTCACCCGGGGTGACGCGTCCCGCAACACCGAGGGCAGCGGCCTGGGCCTGTCCATCGCCAAGAGCCTGACGGAGCTGCAGGGCGGCAGCTTCCTGCTGGACATCGACGGCGATCTGTTCAAGGCCACGGTCACCTTCCCTATCGCAAAATAACGAAAAAAGACCCGCAGGGCCAGTCCCACGGGTCTTTCGTTATCGACTTTTAATTCAGCGCGGTGAAGGTGTCCAGCATGGCCTGGGCGCCGTTTTCCTCATAGGCAGTGGCGGTCACCACATACATACAGGAATCGGCCATCAGATACACCTGACGTTCATATACCGTCATGCCCTGCACGGTAGCGGTAATGTCGATACCCGTGTGGGTCTGTCCGGCAAACTCAAATTCCGCCTCGGTGCAGGTCACGTTCTCAAAACCGCTCTGCTCCAGCAGCGGCTTCAGCTGAGGCACCATCAGAGCGACAAAGTTTTCCTCGCCCAGAGCTGACATACTGTCTTTCGAGATCGTGATGTTGATGTTGCCGTAGGTCGTCGTGTCCATAGCGAAGAACACAGTAACACTCTGGTTGTTATCTATGGCGTCGCCGATGATGCTGTCGGAGAGAGAGTCCGCAACAACGCCCATCAGGGATGCCAGTTCGGCCTCACTATAGACATACCAGTTGTCGCCCAGCTCGCAGCGTAGCCCCAGCGTCTCGTTGGTATAGGTGTTTCCGTCGACATTTCCCAGA
>CALZCW010000057.1 GCA_945635805.1 uncultured Clostridia bacterium | reverse complement strand
ATAGCAGAAAAGTCTTTTTTTCGCAATCTTATTTCCGCTTTTTCTGTAAGATCTGCCTTTCTTCACAGCAGTCCCTGTGCCGAAAGCCGATCTGGGGAATTCTGTATTTTTACAGATTGACGGAAAATAAAAAATATGGTAAACTGGAACCAAGAATCGGCATAGAATGTTCGGAAAGTATCTGTGTTTGACCGCTGATTCCGATAAAAACTGTTTCGGCGGGCTGTCCGCCCGCCTGTGGAAGACTATGAAACATCTGAAACGCTTCTTCGGCTATCTCTTTGCCGTACTGCTGAATCTGTTTTTTCACCTTCACTGGTCCATCCCCGCTTGGCTGCTGCTGGTCCTGCACTTCTGGCAGGGCTGGCATATCCGTTGGTTTTGGCTCGCCCTCAGCATTTGGGCGCTGTATGTCATCGGAAGGACCGTTGTCTTTTCCCTGCTGCATCGCGGCGGACAGGGTCCGGACCCCAAAACTCATAACCGCAATCCCTATTCCAGGAAAAACAAGGACGTTTTTCCTCCTACCGGCAATCACAATCCGTAATTAACCCGCGCAGGGTCACATATCCCATATTTTGTTTTACATGAAAGGAGAAATATCATGGGTCTTATCAAAGCTGGAATCGGAGCCTTGGGCGGCACGCTGGCCGACCAGTGGAAGGAATTTTTCTACTGTGAAGCCCTGCCGAAAAATGTGCTGATGGTCAAGGGCCAGAAGCAGATCACCTCCCGTTCCTCCAACACCAAGGGCAATGACAACATCATCTCCAATGGCTCCGGTATCGCTGTCGCCGATGGTCAGTGCATGATCATCGTGGAGCAGGGAAAAATCGTGGAGGTCTGCGCCGAGCCGGGCCAGTTCACCTACGACTCCTCCACCGAGCCCAGCATCTTCACCGGCAAGCTTGGCACCTCTATCAAGGAGACCTTTAAGACCATCGGCAAGCGTTTTGCCTACGGCGGCGACACCGGCAAGGATCAGCGCGTCTACTACTTTAACACAAAAGAGCTGATCGACAACAAGTTCGGTACGCCTACGCCCATTCCCTTCCGTGTGGTTGACCGCAACATCGGCCTGGACATCGACGTTTCCGTCCGCTGCAGCGGCGTTTACTCCTACAAAATCGCCGATCCCCTGCTGTTCTACACCAACGTATGCGGCAACGTCAGCAATGAATACACCCGCGAGGAGATCGACGGCCAGTTGAAGACGGAGTTCATTTCCGCCCTTCAGCCCGCCTTTGCCAAAATCTCCGAGCTGGAGATCCGCCCCTCTGCCCTCCCGGGCCACGCCGAGGAGCTGTCCCAGGCCATGAACGATGCCCTGACCAAGAAGTGGGGCGAGCTGCGCGGCCTGAAGATCGTCTCCATCGCCATGAATCCCATCACCCTCACCGAGGAAGACGCTGCCCTCATCAAGCAGGCCCAGCGCACCGCCATCATGCGCGACCCGACCATGGCCGCCGCAACGCTGGTGGGTGCCCAGTCCGACGCCATGAAAGCCGCTGCCGAGAACAAAAACGGCGCCATGATGGGCTTTATGGGCATGGGAATGGCTCAGCAGGCCGGCGGCATGAACGCCCAGAATCTCTTTGCCATGGGCCAGCAACAGCAAGCCGCTCAGCAGCAAAAGGCTCCTGCGGGACCTGCCGCAAACACCTGGAAATGTGCCTGCGGCGCGACGGTTACCGGAAAATTCTGCCCCGAGTGCGGCGCGAAGAAGCCCGAACCGCCTGCGGCCAACAGTTGGAAATGCAAGTGCGGTGCCACGGCTACCGGCAAATTCTGTCCCGAGTGCGGCTCTCCCAGGCCCGCCGAGAACGCCGGCTGGACCTGCTCCTGCGGTGCGGTAAACAAGGGCAAATTCTGCTCCGAATGCGGTGCGAAGAAGCCCGCCGGTGAGCCTCTCTACAAATGCGACAAATGCGGCTGGGAGCCCGAGGATCCGAAGCATCCCCCGAAGTTCTGCCCTGAGTGCGGCGATATTTTTGACGACAGCGACATCCAGTAAGAACGGAGGCAGCGTTTATGGCAGCTTTGCTGGAGTATAAATGTCCCTGCTGCGGAGGCGCCATTGCCTTTGACAGCAGCGTCCAGAAGATGAAGTGTCCCTACTGCGACACGGAATTTGAGATGGACGCGCTGAAAGCGCAGGATGAGGTGCTGAAGCAGGAGCAGGAACAAACAGAAGATATGTCCTGGGACACCGGCGCGGGAAGCGACTGGCAACCGGGAGAAACCGAGGGGATGCGGGTCTATACCTGCAAATCCTGCGGCGGCGAGATCGTCGGCGATGCAAACACCGGTGCCACTGCCTGTCCTTATTGCGGCAACCCAGTGGTCATGTCCGGCGCTTTTGCCGGTGCCTTGCGTCCCGATCTGGTTATTCCCTTCAAGCTGGACAAGGAAGCGGCCAAAAAAGCCTTTGCCAAGCATCTGCAGGGAAAGCGGCTCCTGCCCAAGGCCTTCAAGGATCAGAATCATATCGACGAGATCAAGGGCATCTATGTTCCTTTCTGGCTGTTCAATGCCGAGGCCGATGCCGATCTGCGCTACCGTGCCACTCGTGTGCATACCTGGTCCGACAGCAACTATAACTATACAGAAACCCAGTATTTCTCCGTCGTTCGCTCCGGCTCTCTCGCCTTTGACAACGTCCCTGTTGACGGCTCAACAAAGATGGCCGACGATCTGATGCAGTCCATCGAGCCTTTCGATCTGCGCGATGCAGTCGATTTCCAGACGGCCTACCTGGCAGGTTACCTGGCAGACAAATACGACGTGACCGCTGAGGAGAGCATTGACCGCGCCAATCAGCGCATCCGCGAAAGCACCGAGGATGCCTTCCGCGGCACCGTTAATGGCTATGCCACAGTGCTGCCGGAGCACTCCAACCTGCGTCTGAAAAACGGCAAGGCAAAATATGCCCTCTACCCCGTCTGGCTTCTGAACACCACCTGGCAGAATCAGAAATTCACCTTTGCCATGAACGGCCAGACCGGCAAATTCGTCGGAAATCTCCCCATGGACAAAGGGGCTTTCCGGAGATGGTTCTGGGGCGTGACCGCCGCTGTGACGGCTGCGGTCTACGGGCTCATGTGGCTCGTACATCTGCTGTAAGGAGGGAACGTCAATGAAAAAACGGATCCTGACCTTACTTCTGGTCCTGCTCATTTGCTTTGCCCTGACCGTTCCTGCCTTTGCCGAGTCGGAAGTCATCCATGTGGTCGATACGGCCGAGCTTCTCACCACCATCCAGGACGCGGCGCTGGAGTCCAAGCTGAAGGAGATCAGCAGCCGCCAGGGTACCGAGGTCTGTATCGTGACTGTCACCTCTCTGGAGGGTACGATCATCGCAGACTATTCTGAGTACTTCTATGATTACTACATGGACGACGTGCCGGCCGTTGTGCTGTTCATCGCCATGGATGAGCGCGAATGGGACATTGCTGCCTATGGCGGCGCGGAGACTGCCTTTACCGCCGCCGGCCGCGAGTACATCGGCGGAAAGATCCTGGACAGCCTCTCTGACGAGGATTTTAACGACGCTTTTACGGACTTTGCTGCCCTCTGCGACGATTTCCTCACCCAGGCTGCCTCCGGTGAGCCTTACGGCAGCGGCAATCTGCCCAAGGAGCCCATGGCCTGGTACAGCATCCTGATCGCCCTGGGCATCGGCCTGGTCGTCGCTCTCATCGTCACAGGCACGATGAAATCCGCGCTGAAATCCGTCGCTATGCAGCGCGCCGCCGAATATGTCCGCCCCGGCAGCCTCCAGCTCACCCGCAGCCAGGACTTTTTCCTCTACCGCACGGTCAGCCGACGTGAGCGGCCAAAGTCAAGCACCTCCTCTGGCTCCGGTGCCGGTAGCAGCAGCGGAAATCATACCAGCGGAAAATTCTGATCTTATAACCCAGCGGCGTGCAGTCCAAAGAACTGCACGCCGCTGTTTCATATTATCATTTTTCACCGACGAACAGCAGATGGTTCGTCATGCCGAGAAATTCCGGCTTTTCGCAGATGTAGGCATGGTAGCGCAGGTACTGGGCGTAATCCGCATCGCTCATGGCGTTGATCTTGTCCTCCAGAAGCTCACTGACGCCGTCTGCCGCGACCTCATGGAGGATGCGGACACCTCCGGCCCGGAGCATTTCACGGCAGCCGTCTACCGTATGGAATACAAAGGGGAAGTCCTCCAGCCGGAAGGTCTCCTTGTCATAATCGCCGGCGGTAAAGTAATCCGGGCGGTAGGAAAACTCCGTCAGGATCACCATGTCGTTGGAAATAAAGGCGAAGAACAGCTTGCCGCCGGGCTTGCAGACCCGCTTGGCCTCCGAGATGCACTTCTGCCGGTCTGCCTCCCGGTGCAGATGATACAGCGGGCCGAATACCAGCACCACATCAAAGGAATCATCCCCATAGCGGCTCAAGTCCATGGCATTGCCCTGAACCAGGTCGATCCTGTCCTCCGGGGACAGCTTCCGCCGAAAGGCTTTGATGTTGTTTTCCGCCAATTCCAAGGCGCACACTTCATAGCCTTTTCGGGCAAAGTAGAGGCTGTACTCCCCCGCTCCTGCACCAACATCCAATATTCTGTTGCCGGGCTTCAGATAACGCTCAATGTAGCGGACGGTGGTCAGGAACTCCACCCGGGCGGCTTTGGAACGGTTCAGCCGGGTATCCTCATTGAAGAATTCGTAGGTCCTCTGAATTTGCTCCGTTTCGTCAGTCAGTTGATAGATGTCGTTTAAGTCCATAGGTGCGCCCTCCCTTTTGCGGTTCATGCGTTTTTTTGATTGTACCATCCACCCACGCTTTTGTCCATTCCATTTTTCCGGCAAAGAAAACGGCACAGAATCGGGCTCGTAAGTCCGTTTCTGTGCCTTTTGTCTGTTATATGCCTTTGGATTCTCCGGCTTGCGGGTCACGGGACTGACAGGGCCCCAGGTGTTGCGCTTTTTCGCGTTCAGCTCCCGCTGCTTTTTCTTTGAGAGCTTCTCAAAGGGGATAAATTTTTCCATTGCACTGTTTCCTCCTTTTGCTGTTGTCCTCGGAAAGCCCGCTGTTGCGGTCCAACGCAGGGCTTTCCTGTTTCCTTCACGGCGTTTCGCTGATCTGGCGCTGCAGCTTCTTCGTCAGGCCGCCAAACACCAGCTCATAGGAGCAGTCGCACAAATGCCGAACCACGTCGTCCGGCACCTCGCCGTCCAAAAAAATGGAGATCCACCGTTTTTTGTCCATATAAAAGCCGGGGATGATATCCGGGTATTCCGCGCGCATCAGCTCGGCAAAGCGCGGCTCACACTTCAGCGTCAGCAGCTCGCGGCAGTCATAGCCCTTGTATTCTTCTCCCGGCTGGCAGGTCGCCGCAAAGAGCTTGCCGCCCACCTGGTAGCGGAACCAGCCCCATTCCAGCTTATAGTCCTTCACACAGCCCCGCTTTCCCAGCAGATAGCTGTCCAGCCATTGATATTTGTTCATCGTCCCTCCCCCCTTGGCTGACGTTCCGCCGTATTGATACGGCATCAATCGCAGTATATGCCGTCCATT
>CALZCW010000056.1 GCA_945635805.1 uncultured Clostridia bacterium | reverse complement strand
GCCACTTCCTGCGCTGCCCCGTGGTTTTTGGCATAGAAAAAGGTGACCCGGCATCCGGCCTCAGAAAAGGCTCGGACTGCGGCGGCTCCGATGCCCCTGCTGCCGCCGGTGATCAAAACGTGTTTCATGGGCTGCTCCTTCTGTAGAAAAACGCCCCTCCGGGGAGGGGCAGGATCTTCAACGCTTTCTGGATTTCGTTCGGTGCTCATACTGGCGGCATCCGGAAATCTTGCTGTCAGAGTCGGACATGAACTGCTTGAGCTTTTCCTCAAAGGTGAGGGGAGCTTTTGGCACGGAGGGTTTTGCGGCAGCAGGCCGCTGCGGACGCTCCTGTTCCTGGGCGCGCTTGATGGACAGGCTGATCCGGCCCGCCTCGTCGATGCCGATGAGCTTGACCTTGACGACCTGACCCGGGGTCAAATGCTGGCGGATATCACTGACGTAGGATTGGGAAATCTCAGAGATATGCACCATGCCGGTGCGGCCTTCGGGAAGCTGGATGAAAGCGCCATAGTTGGTGATGGTTTTGACTTTGCCCTCTAAAATCGTGCCGATGGTTAAGTCCATAAGTGCTCTATGTTCCTCCGTTATTCGCAGCTGTTGATGTAAATGATCTCTCCGTCCAGGACGTAATTCAGCCGCTCCCGCGCGATCTTCATCACGGAGTCGTCGGAGCCAAGGGCCTCGATATCCTCCTGCAGCGCCGCGTTATCCTGCTCGAGAGCGGAGATCTCATCGGACAGGGCTTCGTTTTCTGCGCGCTGCGCGTCGATCTTGGGCTGGAGAGACACGATGGTCACGATGGCGTAGGCCATGACTGCCAGCAGGATGAGCTTGGTAATGAGGGAAAATCTGCGCATCTTCGTGCCGCTCCTTTCGCTGATTCTTTGTCCACCTTTGTATTGTAACCGATTTTTTCTCGGTTGAAAAGATATTTTTCACAAATTTTTTCAGTTTTTCGAGAATTTTTTTACAGAAGCCGAGGATTTTCCGCAGGGGCAGAGTCAAAAATCGCCAAAAAAAGCGGGAACAGGGGAGAATCACGCAGCTCAAAGTGGAAAAATAGAGAAGCATCCCGAGAAGGGTGCCGGGCAGCATGAAAACACGGTATTCCCCATCGCCAATCCACAGGGCAAAGAGCAGACTGCCGAAGAGAAAGCTCAGCACAAACAGGACGTCGAGCAGATGGGTCGTCCACCGTGCAGTCCGACGCAGTCCCCGCAGAAAATCGTAGAGCAGCCCAAAGACCACGCCCATGAGCGCCGCAAGAAGAAATTGCTGCCCCTGAAGTGTCAGCGGCAGCTCCATTTATCGAAACAGCCGCTGAAACAGGCCGCCGCTCTTTTGCGCTTCCTCGTAGCTCAGAGAGCCGATGGTTCCGCTGACGGCGACCTGACCGCCGTCGATGGACAGGGTCTTCAGATGGAGATTTTCGCCCCGGATGATCAAAACGCCGCGTGCTGTGTGCAGTACGACGGCATTTTCATCAAAGCTCTCCACCTCGCGCACGCCGGTCACGGACAGCTTTTCGCGGTTTTCCAGCCGCAGTTCATGGGGCTCTGCGCGATTTAATTCGTTGGCCATGGTCATCCCTCCGCACTATATATACGGTGCAGAGGAAGAAAATATGTCAGGAGATTTCGCTGGGGTCAAAAAACTCCACGCCCAGTACGTCGGACAGCTCCACAAGTCCGTGGTGGAATTCTCCGTAGCAATTATAGCTGACAGCAGGACTGCGCAGCTCATTATGAGAGCGTTCCAGGGAAATGGTGAAAGTGACGGAGGCACCCTGACCACCATCGGAGGCACGGACCACCATCGTCCCTCCATGGAGGCGGGCAATCTCCCGCACCATGGGCAGACCCATCCCAAGACCCCAACGGGAATCGCCCAGAGTGTGGTCGGTATAACGCTCAAAGAGTGTAGCCAGAACCTCCTGAGAAATACCCTCGCCGTTGTCGCGGATGGTAAAGAGCAGGAACATATCCTGCCGTCGTGTGGTGATGGTGATTGTGCCGCCCTTGGGGGTATAGCTGACAGCATTGGAGAGCAGATTATACAGAGCACGCTCCAGAAGCTCGGTATCCACGTCCGCGACGATGGGCGACGCGGGCGGTTCGCAGTTTAGTGTCAGACCGAGGCTCTCCACCAGGGGCTTGGCCTGACCGATAAAGTCGTTCAGGAAGCCACGCAGGTCGGTGGAACGGCGAAGGGCCTCCTTGCGGTGCAGCAGCAGACGCCCGCCGTCGGACATCTGGCCGCTGAGACGAATGAGCTGATAGATGGACTGATTCAACCTGGAAGCGGCCTGCGTGAGGCTGCCGTTAGCCTCCATCTGCTCAAACACGGTGCTTGCGGCGCTGACCATGGTATGCAGCGGCCTGCGCAGAGAGACGGAGGCGTTGAACACTGCGGCAGCCGTTGCCGCTGCTTCCTGCCCGCGGCGGGAGGCGACGAACAGCTCGCCCTCCGGTGTGGAACGGACCGAGGCGTCATAGTCCATGCCACCCAAAACCAACGATAACTGCAGCGTACCGGTCCGGTCCCAGAGAGAAAACAGAGAGCCCTGCTTTTCCAGCAGGGAGGAAAGCTGCGTACCTTCGCACAGCAGAGAAGATGCTGCGCTGTTGCACCAGGTGACGGTACCCTCCTTGACCAGAAAAGCCGGCTGTGAGAATAGCTGTAATACTTGTTTCAACTGTTCGCCCATGCGTCCCACCTCCATTGTAGTTTCCGAAAAGAACGCAATAATATGAGGGAAATACTTGCCTGTCGAACTTCGTCGACAACATCATACATTATTTTCAGTGGAAACGCAAGGGAAGAACAGCGGAATAATTGACTTTTTGGGGGAAATTGCGGTTGATGTCCGTCGACTGTCATGATATAATATAAGTTCAGAAATAGTGCGGAGGAACATCATGCGAGATACGATCTTAGTCAAAGGCGCGCGGGAGAATAACTTGAAAAATGTGGATGTGGAGATCCCGCGCAACTGTCTGTGTGTGTTTACGGGCCTGTCAGGCTCCGGGAAATCTTCCCTGGCCTTCGACACCATCTACGCCGAGGGACGCCGGCGCTATGTGGAATCTCTCTCTGCCTATGTACGCCAGTTTCTGGGCCAGATGGATAAGCCCGATGTGGATGTGATAGAGGGCCTTTCGCCCGCCATTTCCATCGACCAGAAGACCACCTCCAAGAATCCCCGGTCTACTGTGGGAACGGTCACGGAGATCTACGACTATCTGCGCCTGCTCTGGGCGCGGGTGGGAACGCCACACTGCCCTAAATGCGGGCGGGAGATCCGGCGTCAGAGCATCGACCAGATCGTGGACAAGGTGCTCAAGCTGCCGGAGGGCACCCGGTTTCAGGTCCTCGCGCCCATCGTCCGGGGCAAAAAGGGAGAGCACGTCAAGCTGCTGGAGGATGCGCGGCGCAGCGGTTTTGCCCGTGTCCGGATCGACGGCATCAACTATGATCTGAGTGAGGAGATCACCCTCGACAAGAATAAAAAGCACCGCATTGAGCTGGTGGTGGACCGGCTGGTCCTGCGGGGCGACATTCTGCGGCGCCTGACGGACAGCATTGAAACGGCCCTGTCCCACGCCGACGGCCTGGTCATCATCCAGCAGCCGGACAGCGGGGAGGAGACGCTGTATTCCCGCAACTATGCCTGCGACGACTGCGGCATCTCCATGCCGGAGCTGTCGCCGCGCCTTTTCTCATTTAACAATCCCATGGGCGCCTGTCCGGAGTGTACCGGACTGGGCTTCCGCATGGTGGTGGACCCGGCGCTCATTATTCCCGATCCCGACCTGTCCATCTACGACGGCGGCATCCAGGCAAGCGGCTGGGGCAATATCAAAAACGACTCCATTTCCCGGATGTACTTTGAGGCCATGGCACAGAAATACCATTTTGACCTCCACGCGCCCATCCGCACCCTGTCCGACGAAGTGAAAAACATCATTTTGTATGGGACCAAGGGGGAGAAGCTGCAGCTTCACTATGAGCGGGGCAACGGCCGGGGCACTCTGGAGCAGGCCTTTGAGGGTATCATCCCCAACATCGAGCGGCGCGTCCGCGAGACCCAGTCCGATGCCATGCGCAAGGAGCTGGAGGAATACATGACCACCTCGCCCTGTCCCTGCTGCGGCGGAGAGCGTCTTTCGGAGATCGCCCGGGCGGTAACGGTGGGCGGCCTGTCCATCACGCAGTTCTGCAACCTGTCGGTAAAGCAGGAACTGGAATTCCTGGATGACCTCACGCTGGAAGGCTCCCAGGCGGTCATTGCAGAGCAGATCCTGCGGGAGATCCGCTCCCGACTGGGCTTCCTGCAGAGCGTGGGCCTGCAATATCTGAACCTTTCCCGTGCGGCAGGGACCCTTTCCGGCGGCGAGGCCCAGCGCATCCGTCTGGCAACGCAGATCGGCTCGTCGCTCATGGGTGTGCTGTATATTCTGGACGAGCCCAGCATCGGCCTGCATCAGCGGGACAACAACAAGCTGTTGGAGACTCTGGCACGGCTGCGGGACCTGGGCAACACACTGATCGTGGTGGAGCATGACGAGGACACCATGCGGGCGGCGGATTTCCTGGTGGATGTAGGTCCCGGTGCCGGTATCCACGGCGGAGAGCTCGTCGCTGCAGGCACCCTGGAGGATATTATTAACACCCCGGAAAGCCTGACGGGACAGTACCTCTCCGGCGTCAGAAAGATCCCCGTTCCCACGGAGCGCTGTAAAGGAAACGGCAAATTCCTCTGCGCCCGGGGCTGCACGGAGAATAACCTGCAGGGCATCGACGTGTCCATCCCTCTGGGGACCTTTACCTGTGTGACCGGCGTTTCCGGTTCGGGAAAATCCTCCCTGGTCAATGAGATTATCGCCAAGAAGCTGTCTGCCGCCCTGAATCACGCCAAGACCCGTCCGGGTAAGCATGAAAAGATGGAGGGCCTGGAGCATCTGGACAAGGTCATCATCATCGACCAAAGCCCCATCGGACGCACCCCGCGCTCCAATCCCGCCACCTATACCGGCCTGTTTTCCGACATCCGCGACCTGTTCGCCTCCACGGCGGCGGCCAAGGAACGGGGCTTCAATGCCGGAAGATTCTCCTTTAACATCAAGGGCGGCCGCTGCGAGGCCTGCTGCGGCGACGGCCTTGTGAAGATCGAAATGCACTTCCTGCCAGATGTCTATGTGCCCTGCGAGGTCTGCCACGGCAAGCGGTACAACCGGGAGACCCTGGAGGTCCTCTACCGCGGCAAATCCATTTCCGACGTGCTGGAAATGACGGCGGACGAGGCGCTGGAATTCTTTGAGAATCAGCCCCGTCTGCGCGATAAAGTGGCGGCACTGGTCCAGGTGGGACTTGGCTATGTGAAGCTCGGGCAGAGCTCCACCACCCTCTCCGGCGGCGAGGCACAGCGGGTCAAGCTGGCGACGGAGCTGTCCCGTCCTGCTACGGGCCGCACCCTCTATATTCTGGATGAGCCGACCACCGGCCTGCATATGTACGACGTGCAGAAGCTCCTGGAGGTCCTGCAGCGGCTGGTCAGGGCGGGAAATACGGTGCTAGTTATTGAACACAATCTGGATGTGATCAAAACGGCGGACTATATCAGTGACCTTGGCCCCGAGGGCGGTGACGGCGGCGGCAA
>CALZCW010000055.1 GCA_945635805.1 uncultured Clostridia bacterium | reverse complement strand
TTCCTTCATGGTTCACACTCCCATTTCTGTCGAGGCGCCGTACCGCGCCCGAAAAATTTTATTTTACAAACGCGTCATAGAGGACGCGGATGGTGGCGGCGTAGTCCTTTTCGTCCACGCCCACCAGAATGTTCAGCTCGTCCGGGCCCTGGGAGATCATGCGGATGTTGATGCCCTGCTGGCCGAGGGCGGCGAAAATTTTGCCCGAGGTACCGGCGCGGAAGGCCATTTTCCGTCCGACGGCGGCGACGATGGCGATATTGTCCGTTACCTTGATGCTGTCGGGGCGAACCTTGGTGCGCAGGTCGCCGGTGAGGGAGTAAAGATGGGGCGTCAGCTTCTCCGTGGGCACCACCAGGGAAATGACGTCGATGCCCGTGGGGGTATAGCAGATGGGCACGGTGTTGTCCTCAAAGACCTCCACGATGGCCCGCAGGGTCCCCACGGCGCCGGCCATACCCTTTTTGGAGATGGTGACGATGGAGAAATCCTTCTTGCCCGCGATGCCGGTGATGAAGCGCGGCGCGTTGGGCAGCTCCTGGAACTCCTCGGAGACCAGGGTGCCGGGATGGTCCGGGTCGTTGGTGTTGCGGATGTTCAGGGGGATGTTCTTCTCCCGCACGGGGAAGACCGTCATTTCGTGGAGCACCTGGGCGCCGCTGTAGGAGAGCTGGCGCAGCTCGCTGTAGGTGGCCCGCTCGATGGTCTTGGGATTGTCGACGATACGGGGGTCGGCCATCAGGATGCCGGAGACGTCGGTCCAGTTCTCGTAGACGTCGGCATCCAGCGCGGCTGCCGCCAGAGCGCCGGTGATGTCGCTGCCGCCGCGGGTCAGGGTGCGGATCTTGCCGTCGGGCATGAGGCCGTAGAAGCCGGGAATGACGACGCCCTCGCCGTCCTTTACCAGAGCGCGCAGGGCCGGATAGGATTTCTCCTGATCCACGGTGCCGTCATAGTGGAAGAAGAGCCACTTTGTGGCGTCGATGAAGGAAAAGCCCAGATACTCGGCCATGAGCAGGGCGGAGAAATACTCGCCCCGGGACACCAGCTCCTCCCGGGAGATGCCGTGGTCCATTTTCTGCCGCAGGGCGGCAAATTCGCTTTCCAGGTCGGTCTTCAGGCCCAGCTCGTCGCGGATCTGGGTGTAGCGCTCCTGGATCAGGCCGAAAATGCTGTCGTAGGAAACGCCGTACTGGATGTGGGCGTAGCACAGGTAGAGCAGGTCGGTGATTTTGTTGTCATCGGAGAAACGTTTTCCTGCGGCGGACACCACCACCACCCGTCGGGAGGGGTCAGAGCGGACGATGTCGCGGATCTTCTGATATTGTTTGGCGTCGGCCATGGAGGTTCCGCCAAATTTCAAGGCTTTTAACATGAAAAGGCTCCTTTTTTGTATTTAACGAAGAGAGGCAATGAAGCAGGACGGATCGGTCTTCCGGCGCTCCTTTGCCCAGGCGTGTATCTCAGTGACGGACACAGCCTTTGTCATTATAGCGCAATCGAGCATTTTGTCAATCCTTGCTTGCAGCCATTTGTCCACGCCGTTGGTGCGGACGTAGTAGGGCCGCTCGACGCTGCTGTTGTCCACGCGCAGAGGCTCCAGCCGGTCGGTGTAGAAGCAGTCCACGCCGCCCAGGACATCCACGCAGTCCTGCAGTACATTATATGCCGTGGGGTAACGGCCTGCTCCCTGACCGTAGAAGCTCTGCTTGCCGATATGCTGGCCGGTGAGGGAGATGAGGTTGTAGTTGTCGGGAATGGCCGATTCGGGCATGGAGGGCGGCACCAGAGAAGGCTCGATGTAGGCCGCGATGCAGCCGTCCAGCTTCCGGGAGGCGGCAATGAGCTTGCAGACCCGACCCATCCGCTTGAAGGCGGCGATGTCCACGTCCTGAATATGCTCGATGCCCTCCACCGCCACGTCATCCTCGTTCACAACGCCGCCATAGGCGATGTTGGAGGAGATGACCAGCTTGCGGCGGATGTCCGCGCCGTTGAGATCGTCGGCGGGATTGGCCTCGGCGTAGCCCAGACGCTGGGCCTCCTTCAGGGCGTCGGCGAAGCTGCCGCCGGTGCGGTGCATGGTGTCGAGGATAAAATTGGTGGTGCCGTTCATAATGCCGCTGATGCGGATGACCGGCTCCTGGTCGGCGCAGCGCTTCAGACTGGTCAGCCAGGGAATGCCGCCGCCGGCTGCCGCCGTACACCGCAGGGCGACGCCCCGCTCCCTGGACAGGGACACCAGCTCGCTGTAGTGCCTGGCGATGAGGAGCTTGTTGGCGGTGATGACGTTTTTACCCGCCGAGAGGGCGCCTTTGACCCATTCATAGGCCGGATGCAGTCCGCCGATGACCTCCACCACCGTGTCGATGCTCTCGTCGGAGAGGATCTCGTCGATGCTTTTGGCAATGGGGCAGGTCACGCCGTCGGGAACCACCAGGCTCAGGGCGCAGGCCACCTCCATGTCGGTGCGGTTCTTCAGGAACTCGTAGACACCATAGCCCACGGTGCCCAGACCAAGCAGCGCAATGCGCATTGGTTTGTTATATTTCATCAAAAAGCGCCTTCTTTCAAGGGCAAGTGTCCATCCGAGAAAAACACTTGCATTTTCTTGAAAAACAGTATATCATATAGAAAAGAAAAACGCAAGCTAATTTTTTTCAAATGGAGACATAGGATATGGACTATCAGAGTACGAGAAATAAAAACCTCCGCGCCAGCTCCACGGCGGCGGTGCTGCAGGGCCTGGCCTCTGACGGCGGCCTGTTCGTCGCCGGGGCTCCGGCGGACTTCGACTGGCGCGCCGTCCTGAAGCTGGATACCTTTGCCATGGCGGAGGCGGTTTTGTCCGCCCTGCTGCCGGATTTTGAGGATATGCACGGCCTGGTGCAGCGGGCCTACACGGGAAAATTCGAGACCGACGAGCTGACGCCTCTGGTGCAGGTGGGCAGCCGCTACGTTTTGGAGCTGTTCCGCGGCCCCACCTCCGCCTTTAAGGACGTGGCGTTGTCCATGCTGCCCCAGCTTATCACGGCGGCGCGGCGGCAGGAGGGCGTGACCGACGAGATTCTGATCCTGACGGCCACCTCCGGCGACACGGGCAAGGCGGCTCTGGCAGGCTTCCGGGACGTGCCCGGCACCCGCATCATCGTTTTTTACCCCGACGAGGGCGTTTCCAAGGTCCAGAAAGCCCAGATGGTCACCCAGGAGGGCGGCAACGTCTGTGTCTGCGCCGTGCGGGGCAATTTTGACGATACCCAGACCGGCGTGAAGGCCATCTTCTCCGCCGGTGTGCCGGAGGGCTGCGGCATGCGGCTGTCCTCGGCCAATTCCATCAACATCGGCAGACTGGCGCCTCAGGTGGTCTACTATTTCAAGGCCTACGCCGAGCTGCTCCGCGCCGGACGGATTCCTCTGGGCGACCGGGTGGACTATGTGGTTCCCACGGGCAATTTCGGCGACATTCTGGCCGGCTACCTGGCCAAGCGCATGGGACTTCCCGTGGGCAGGCTGGTCTGCGCCTCCAACCGCAACGACGTTTTGACGGATTTCCTGCGCACCGGCGTCTATGACCGCCGCAGACCATTTTACAAGACCCTCTCGCCCTCCATGGACATTTTAGTGTCCAGCAATTTGGAGCGCCTGCTCTATTTCCTCTGCGAAAACGAGGCGGAGGTGGCCGGCTACATGGCCGACCTGAAGGAAAAGGGCGTGTATACCGTGTCGCCTGCCCTCTTGGAGAAGCTCCATGAACAGTTCGGCTGGGGCTGCTGCGACGACGAGGGCACCAAGGCGGCCATCGGACGGGTCTGGCGGGAGAACGGCTACCTGATGGACACCCATACGGCGGTGGCCTGGAGCGTGGCCGAGGGCTACGAGAGCGACGCGCCGGTGGTGGTCCTCTCCACGGCCTCGCCCTATAAATTCCCGGCGGCAGTCCTCAGCGCCATCGGCGGCGACGCAGACGGCGACGAGTTCGACATTATGGACCGCCTCCACGCCATGACCGGCGTGCCCGTCCCCAAGGCTCTGGCCGAGCTGCGGCAGAAGCCCGTCCTCCACCGGGATGTCATCTCCCGGGAGGAGATGCAGGCCTACGTTCTGGGAAAGCTGTGAGGAAAAAATGCTGAAATTCTACAAATACTGCGGCGCGGGGAACGATTTTGTCCTGCTGGACAACCGTAACGGCGCCGTTACCGACCCGGCGGCCCTGGCAAAGCGCCTGTGTGACCGGCATTTCGGCGTGGGTGCCGACGGCATGATGCTGGTGGAGCGGCCGGAGCAGGACGGCGACTGCAAAATGCGCTTTTACAACAACGACGGCTCCACCGCCGAAATGTGCGGCAACGGTGCCAGGTGTATCTGCCGTTTCTGCCATGACTTTGGCCTTTCCGGCGACATCCAGCGCATCGAGACGCCGGCGGGCCTGGTCACCGGCCACCGCGTGGCGGAAAACCAGTACCGCATCCGCCTCAATTCGCCCACGGTGCTGCGTTTGCAGACCGTGGCGGCCGGGGTGACCTGCGACTATATGGAGCTGGGCGATCCGGGCATCCCCCACGCGGTGGTGATGACCGACCTGACGCAGGATCGCGGCGCGCTGCGGGAGCTGGCACGTAGGCTGCGCAGCGCCGCGGAGTTTCCCCGGGGCGCCAACGTCAACCTGTGCTGCCTGGAGGGAGAAAACCGGGTGCGCCTGCTGACCTTTGAGCGGGGCGTGGAGGACTTCACCCTGGCCTGCGGCACGGGCAACGGCGCCACGGCAGCCGCCCTGACCCTCCGGGGTCTGGTCAGCGGCAGACAGGTGGAGCTTGCCAACGACGGCGGCACGCTTTTGGTTGACATAACATCAGAAAACGACAAGGTGGAGATCTTCCTCACCGGCCCGGCCGACTTTATCTTCACCGGGGAGATCGCATGATAGTTCAGGGCACGGCAGAGTCGCCGTGCCCTACGACAAAAAATGCACTTCTTCTGTAGGGGCGGACGACTCTGTCCGCCCTTTGTTGGGAGTAGTTAACAGTGAAAAGTGAAAAGTGAATAGTGAATAACGGAGGTGTCTGCTTCGCAGACAGATGGAATCCGTGCGCGGAGCGCACACATTACTTGTTCACTGTTCACCATTCATTCTTCACTGTTCACTTATCCGTAAGGGCGGTAGCCGTCATTTTCCTTTGCGCCAGCAGCCCTCGCCCCAGTTGGCGAAATTCCATTGGTCGGAATAGGGGCTGTATTCGTAATCCACATAGTACAGAACCCCGCCGCTGGGGATAAAATTGGTGGGATAATAGTCAATGTTGATCCCCGCTGCATAGAGGGCCGGACACAGGGCGCGGATCTGGGCCAGCCACGGTTCCAGATTCTCCCCCCGTTGGGCCAGCTCGGCCACCGTGGGGCCGTCGATGTATTGCTTTCGCAGCCGCTCTGCCTGACGGTCCACCTCCAAAAGCTCCGGCATGGGAACGTTCAGCTTCCGCAGGCGTTCGTAGGCGTCCAGCTCCGCCGCCAGCTTGTCGCCGAATTGGTAGTAGTCGCAGGGTTCGTGGTGAAGCTGCTTCACCACATACCGGTTCGCGCCGTCGGCCACCAGATAGGAATAGCCGCCCTTCCCCTTGCCGAGAAAGCGTTCGATCTGCCAAAGCCGTCCGTTGACAGCGATCTGATCTTCCATCGTTTTGCCTCCTGTGGGTTTCATTCGTCTGCGAAACAGA
>CALZCW010000054.1 GCA_945635805.1 uncultured Clostridia bacterium | reverse complement strand
AATTCTAAAAAAATCCAAAGAAATCCCGCGAGATTTGTGAAAAAGTCCAAGGATAATCAAAAATGAAGGGAAAGCAGTGTGATAAAGCCCACGGCGGCGGCCCATAGCAACTGGAAGGTGGCCAGATGGAGGGCGGAGATCACCGAGGGTGCGTCCAGCACCAGCAGGAAGACGCACAGCAGGAAACCGGCGGCACCTGAGAGCAGGCAGATGAACAGGGCAAAGTAGGAAGTGATGCGCAGCTTGCGTCCGGCGGCCACGGTGGAGGCGAAAGCGCCGAAGGTGTCCTTGGCGATAAGGCCGCCCTGCTCCTCCTTCTTATCGGAGCTGCTCTCCGACAGGCGCAGACGCTCCGAATAGGGCGGGAAGCGCATATTGTCGGTAGGCAGCTCGTATTTCGCGCCGATGAGCTCGGGGGTGATGATAAAGTCACGGGTGGCGATGACCACAGAGAAGTTGCGGTTGGCCAACACGTCCCGCAGACCGCTGCGGGTGGATTCGTTGGCCTTATATTTGATGGCAAAAATGCCCGCCAGCTCTCCGTTGACGGAGACATAGACCGCCTGCCGCACCCGTGCGCCGGAGTTCATACGCACGCCCATGCTGTGCATGAAGCTCAGAGAGCCTACCAGCACCACATCACCCGTGATCTCCGCACCGATGCCGCCGCCGTCATAGATGCGGTGTTCCGTCAGCGGATAACGGGGAGCGTGCTGTGCCTGCTGCAGGGAGGCGAACAGCTCCGTCAGGGGACTGTCGGCGACCTCCAGAGCTTCCCGGGCGTAGGCAATGACCCTGGGCGCAGAGAAGGAGCCGAGGATCTTCATGCCGCTGCCGGTGATGCTGCTGCTGCGGGGAAACAGGTCCTCGTCGTGGAGGATGATGGTGTGGCGTCCGCCAAAAAGCTTGGCGCTTTTCCAGCCGCTGAGGGCGCCTCCCACCGTGGCAAGCTGCCGGGAAAGGGCACAGAAAATGCGGGGATAACACAACGCGCCTGCAAAGGGCGTGGCGGCCAGCAGCAGGATCAGCCAGATGGGGATAAAGTCGGCCACGGTGCGCTGGGCCAGCAGTTTTGCCGCCGCAGCGCTGATGGGCAGAAGGATGGTGCAGTAAAAGCTCAGGATCCGTTTCGGACTGTCTGGGGCTGAAAGATCCCGCAGAAACAGGTTCATATCCGCTGTTTCCCTGCGCAGGGAGTCGGTGTCCTTGAGCAGTTGGCGGGCGTCGAAGATCCCCATGGGAGAGGAAAAACCGCAGACCGTCCGCAGAGCGTGGACCTTACCCCGCTTTTCAGCGCGGAGCGTCCGCAGCAGGAAGAACAGCAGCAGGATGACGACACCGCTGTAGCTGTCCTCGCAGTCCGGGTAGGTCTGGACCATCTGAAGGACGGCAAGGATGCTGATGGGTAAACTCAGAGTGAAGGGGCTGATGCTCAGGTGGACCAGATCCAACAGCCCACGCCAGAGTACGTCCCACGAGAGCAGCAGGGAAAGCCCCAGCAGCCCGAAGTGCAGATAGGGGATATAGGGCTTCAGCGCCGGCAGCATCTGCGCCGGCCAAAGCTCCGGCAGCAGCAGCGCCTCACAGAAAGCTGCCAGAAGCAGCAGCACCATCCGCCAGAACTGCCAGGTCGTGCCCTTTTGCGTGTCGGCAAGGGCCTTGCGCGGCGAGAGTGGCTCCACAGGCAGGTCCGGCACCAGACCAATGGGCGGCTTGACGGGCGCTTCCGGCTTCGGAGCTGTTTCCTCCGGCGGTGCTTCCTCCGGCTCGTCGTCGATCTTTACCGCGTTGCGCACCACGGGCACGGGCTTCTTCCCGGAAAAGACCTTGACCGGCGCGTCACCCTCTGTGGGAGCGGGTGCGCTGCGGATAGGCTTGAAGACCATGGTGTCCCGCGAGAGCGGCTGCTTGGGCGCTTCCTCGGACGCCTCTTCGGGCTTTTCCGTTTCTTTCGGCTCACCGCCGAATTCCCGCAGGATGTCCTCCAGGGCGAATTCCTCCGACGTGTCCTTGTTATTCAGTTGTTCCGGCTCACGTCGTTCCATAGAACCTAACCTCTTTGTCGGACGGCCTCGTAGAGCAAAATTGCGGCGGCGGCTGAGGCATTTAGTGAGGAGATATGGCCTTTCATGGGAATACTGACCAGAAAATCACAGCTTTCCGCCACAATGCGGCTCATGCCCACGCCCTCGTTGCCGATGACGATGGCAGCGGGACCTTTCAGATCCGCATTGTAGAGCGTTGTATTCCCGTTTGCCGCAGTGCCGTAGATCCAGACGCCCCGTTGCTTCAGATCACGGATGGTGGCGGCCAGGTTGGACACCCGGGCCACGGGCATATATTCCACCGCGCCTGCGGAGGCCTTGCCCACCACGGCGGTCAGACCTACGCTGCGGCGCTTGGGGATGATGACGCCGTGGGCTCCGGCACACTCGGCCGTGCGGAGAATGGCGCCTAAATTGTGGGGATCGGAAAGCTCATCACACAAGACGAGCAGGGGTGCTTCCCCCTTGGCCTCGGCGGCTGCCAGCATATCCTCCACGGTCACATATTCGTGGGCGGCGACGGAGGCGATGATGCCCTGATGGGCGCCGGTCTGGCTCATTTCGTTGAGCTTGCGCCGGTCAATGCGGACCACGACGGCGCCGCTGTCCTTTGCCATGGCGGCAAGACGGCCCAACGCCCGGTCCGTGTCGCCGTCGGCCAGAAAGACCTTGTTGATGGTCCGGCCGCTGCGCAGCGCCTCGGTAACGGCGTTCCTACCCTCAATCATGCCCTCGGAAAGCTCCTCCGGACGGTCAAATTCCTTCTCTTTTTTCATAAAAACTCCCTGTTTCAAAAAATATTCCTATTTATTATATCAGACAACGGCTTGGGAAACAATAAGATTTGTGAATTCACAGAAAATTTACAGCGCGTTTTCGCGGGATTTATTGCCAACCACGGGGAAATGTGCTATCATGAAGCGAAACATAGGGAAGGAGCTTGGTGCTGTGCAGAACAACAATCAGGGGAAAAAACCGGAAAACGGACGCTCCAATCTGCCGTTCATCGTTATAGCGGTGGCGCTCTTGTTGCTGCTTGTTTTTGGCAGCCGTATCATGCAGCTTTTTAATTCCGTCGGCCAGGAGGAGGTCACCTACGATACCTTCCTGACGGCGGTGGAAAAAAATGAAGTGGAAGAGGTGGAGATAGGAGATACCTATATCTCCTATCTCCTCCGGGAAGATGCCCAGGAAAAGGTCCGCTCCGTTTACTATACCGCCCGTCTGCCGGGCGTGGAGCTGAACGAGGTGATCGCGATCCTGCAGAGTAATGATGTGGTCTTCGCCGGCGTTCTGGAGGAGGACAATTCCTCCTCACTGCTCTTTAGCTGGATCATCCTGCCGCTGATCTTCTTCTTCGGCATGATGCTGCTCATGCGCGTCATTGCCAACCGCAGCGGCGGTGGCGGCATGGGAGGCATCGGCGGCATTGGCAAGAGCAAGGCAAAGGTCTATATGGAAAAGGAGACCGGCGTGACCTTCCGGGACGTGGCCGGTCAGGACGAGGCCAAAGAGTCTTTGCAGGAGATCATCGACTTCCTCCACAACCCGAAAAAATACACCGCCATCGGTGCCAAGCTGCCCAAGGGTGCGCTGCTGGTGGGTTCTCCCGGCACCGGCAAGACTCTGCTTGCCAAGGCTGTGGCTGGTGAGGCCCATGTTCCCTTCTTCTCCATCTCCGGCTCGGACTTCGTGGAGATGTTTGTCGGCGTCGGTGCCAGCCGTGTCCGCGACCTGTTCAAGGAGGCCGCGAAGGTGGCTCCCGCCATCATCTTTATTGATGAGATCGACGCCATCGGACGCAGCCGTGACAGCCGCTTCGGCGGCAATGACGAGCGGGAGCAGACCCTGAACCAGCTTCTGGCGGAGATCGACGGTTTTGATTCCTCCAAGGGCGTGGTCATTCTGGCGGCTACCAACCGCCCGGAAATTCTGGACAAGGCCCTGCTCCGTGCGGGACGCTTTGACCGCCGTATCGTGGTGGACCGCCCCAATCTGGAGGGCCGCTATCAGACCCTTCTGGTCCACACGCGGAACATCCACCTGGCCGAGGACGTGGACCTGCGCAAGATCGCTCAGGCAACGGCCGGTGCCGTAGGCGCAGACCTGGCCAATCTGGTCAACGAGGCGGCGCTGCGCGCCGTTCGTATGGGCAGGCAGGCAGTCAACCAGCAGGACCTGCTGACCTCCTTTGAGGTGGTCATTGCCGGTACGGAAAAGAAGGGCACGGTGCTGACCGATATTGAAAAGCGCATCGTGGCCTACCATGAGGTGGGACACGCCCTGGTCGCCGCTCTGCGCAAGCATTCCCAGCCCGTCTCCAAGATTACCATCGTTCCTCACACCTCCGGCTCCCTGGGCTACACCATGCAGATGCCGGAGGAGGAAAAATACCTGGATTCCAAGCAAGACCTGCTGGTCCAGCTTGAAATGCTCCTGGGCGGACGTGCCGCCGAGCAGTTGATCTTCGGCATCCAGACCACCGGCGCCTCCAACGACATCCAGCGGGCCACGGATCTGGCCCGGAAGATGGTCACCCAGTTCGGCATGAGCGACCAGATCGGCCTTATGGCCCTGTCCACCGTCAGCAACGAGTATCTGGACAACCAGGCCTATATGGACTGCGCCCAGACGACGGCGGCGGAGGCGGACGCTGAGATCCGTAAGCTCCTGAACGAGAGCTACGACAAGGCCAAGACCCTGCTGCGGGACAACCGCGCGCTGCTGGACGAGATTTCCCTCTACCTGCTGCAGAAGGAGACCATCACCGGCGACGAGCTGATGGCCTACGTCAACGCCGACAGCGCCGAGAAGGAGAAGAAAGCCCTCGAGGAAGCTGCTGAAGGCGAAAAGCCTGCTGCCGAAGGTGAAAAGGACAGCGCCGAGGGCGAATAAACCAATGCTTTTCGGTCCGTTTTGCACCGGAGGCCGCATATCTCCCTCCGACAGGACCCGACACATCTGTCTGCAGGCGGTTTTTCGGAGCCGCCTGCAGTTTTTCTATGAAAAAACAGAAAAAATTTTCGTCAAAAGCGGCAAAAATTGTTGACACTTTTCGTTAATTCTGCTATAATTCTAAATCGCGTGAGCATCGGCGTGCGAACGCTTCACAAGAGGCTTTCTCTGCGCCGGCATAGATTTCTGGCAATGCCGGAGGTGTAAAAATCAGTGCTTGACGAACTCAAGACCGCCCGCAGGGTGGTCGGCATCAAGCAGCTGCGCAAAGCGCTCACAGCAGGTGGGGTCAAGACGGTCTACCTGGCCGAGGACGCGGACCCTGCTCTGACGGACCCCATTGCACAGCAGTGCAAATGTGAGGATATCCCGGTGATCTTTGTCCCCACCATGAAGCAGCTCGGCGCAGCCTGTGATATTTCCGTTGACGCGGCAGCAGCCGCGATCCTGTAATTTTTGTATCCTGCGGAATATTTTAGGATATTCCGGGATAATATAAACGCTGATACAGCGTAATTCAAAAGAAAGGAGAACAACATGCCTACTTTTAATCAGTTGGTCAGAAAAGGAAGAGAACAGAGCACTTACAAGTCCACGGCTCCTGCACTGCAGAAGGGTCTGAACACCCTGAAGAACCGCGCTACCGACCTTGCTTCCCCTCAGAAGAGAGGCGTCTGCACCGCAGTTCGTACCACCACCCCCAAGAAGCCTA
>CALZCW010000053.1 GCA_945635805.1 uncultured Clostridia bacterium | reverse complement strand
TTTGGTACGCCGGAAGGGACTCGAACCCCCGACCTACTGGTTCGTAGCCAGTCACTCTATCCAACTGAGCTACCGGCGCATACCACGCTCTGTTGAGCGCTCAAATATAGTAGCACACAAAGAGGTCAAATGCAAGCACTTTTTTCGGAATTTTGAAAAATTTTCTTCAATCTTCCGGCGACAGCTCCACGGCGCGGCGAAGGATGCTCAGGGCCGGGACCTGCTTGGGAAGCTGCATTTGGAACACCATCTGGGGATTGCGCGGCTGCTCCAGGCGTCCGCCCTCCATATCGCGCATGACCGGCACCGTCAGCTCAAAGGGACGCAGGTCAGGTCCGACGATCTCGATCTTGTCCCCCGCCGTGAATTTGTTGCGCAGGGACAGGGTCGCCAGGCCGTTTTCGTCGCAGTCCGTGACGATGGCGCAGACCTGCCAGTCGCGGATATAGCGGGAATTCTGGTAATACTGCCCCGGCTGACCGTAGAAAAAGCCAGTGGAATAGCGCCGGTGGGAAACGTGCTCCACCTCGTCGCGCCAGACCGGATCGACGGGTCTGCCCGAGGCCACATCGTCGATGACATGGCGGTAAGCGCCGGTGACAATGGCGGCATAGTAGGCGGATTTGGCGCGGCCCTCAATCTTCAGGCTGTCCACCCCGGCATCCATCAGGTCGTCGATGTGGTCGATCATACACATATCCCGGGAGTTCATGATGTAAGTGCCCTTTTCGTCCTCAAAAACAGGGAAATACTCCCCCGGACGCTTTTCCTCCATCAAGGCGTACTGATAGCGGCAGGGCTGGGCGCAGGCGCCCCGGTTGCTGTCTCGTCCCGTCATATAATTTGACAGCAGGCAGCGGCCGGAATAGGAAACGCACATGGCTCCGTGGGCAAAGGTCTCGATTTTCAGAGCCCGGGGCGTGTTTTCACGGATGGTACGGATCTCCTCCAGCGAAAGCTCCCGGGCCAGAACGACACGGTCAGCGCCCAGCTCGAACCAGGCGTTGGCACAGGCATAATTGGACACACTGACCTGGGTGGAGATGTGACGCTCACAGTGGGGCGCATACTTTTCCGCCGCGCGGAACACGCCCAGATCCGCGATGATCAGGGCGTCGACCCCGTTTTCCTCCAGGCGCTCCAGATGAGCAGGCAATCCGCCCAGCTCGTCATTTCTCGGCATGGTATTGACGGTGACATGTACCTTGACGCCGTGGGCATGGGCAAAACGAAGCGCCTCCGGCAGCTCCTCCGGGGAAAAATTCCCCGCAAAGGAGCGCATACCGAAGCTTGTCCCCGCCAGATACACCGCGTCCGCACCGTAGAGAACCGCCATTTTCAGCCGCTCCATATCGCCGGCAGGCGAAAGCAACTCCGGCTTACTCGTTCTCATTCTGGGTTCCCAGGAAGGCGTTGTGCTCGTCATAGGTGGAGGAGAAATGGTGATAGCCGGTGGACTTGTCCAGGGCGTAGTAATAGTAATTGCTTTCCGACGGATAGAGGGCTGCCGTGATGCTGGAAAGGCCCGGGTTGGAGATGGGTCCGGCAGGCAGGCCGGCGTGGTTGTAGGTGTTATAGGGGCTGTCCACCTGCAAATCCTCCGCCGTCAGCGCGCCGTCCACGCCGCCCAGGGCATAGACCACGGTGGCGTCGATGTTCAGATAGGGGAAGTCGGCGGGCTTGCACAGGCGGTTGTAAATGACCGAGGCGATATTGCCGCTCTCGTCGGCACCGGCGGATTCCTTTTCCACCATGGAGGCCACGGTGATCAGCTCATAGACGGTCATCCGGTGGGCGGAGATATACGTCTCGTCGTAGCCCGCGCTGGAAAGGCGGTCAGCCAGATTTGCGTTGAGGACCTCCAACTGCGCCTGGGCTTCCTCGGAGAACTTCTTCTCAAAGTTCACCAGGAGCTTGTCCAGCACCCGCTCGGGGCTGTCATTCTCATAGAAGTCATAGGTGTCCGGGAAGAGGAAGCCCTCCAGGCGGTTGGACTCGCCGTAGGGCAGCCCCTCCAGGAACCAATAATCAAATTCCGTATTGGCCGCGCAGGCCTCCAGATCCGCCGCCGAACAGACGTTGTTTTTCTCCATCAGGGCGAAGATCTGAGCGCTGGTCATGCCCTCGGGGATCATCACACGGACCGTGGTGCGGTTGGGACTGTTGGCGATCATACCGTTGACCAGGGCGTGATAATCATAATTGTAGCTGATGACATAGGTGCCCGGGTCCATGGTGGTGTCGTTATCGATATAGTTGCAGTAGAACTCGAAGAGCCAGGGATACTTGATGACGCCCTGATCCTTGAGCATCTGAGCGATGTCCTCCACGGTGTCGTCCGTGCCGATGGTGACGGTCAGCGTCTCGCTGGATCGTCCGAAGGCCAGCACATCCTGAGCACATTCCCAGGCGCCGTAGCCCAGACCCACCGCCACCAGGCCGACGATGACCAGGTAGAGGATCGCCTTGACAAACAGCGGGATGATACGCTTTCTGTGCTTTCTCCGGGGCTTGTCGGGAGGCGGCATATCGTCCTCGCTGCTCTCCGGTAATTCCTCCCCGTCATCGTAGTATTCTTCCTCCTCTGAGGGGGCCGGTGCCTCATATTCCCCGTAGCTGTCGAAAGCGTCGCCAAAATCCGGTGTGAAATCCTCGTCATGAGGCACCAGGGGCACAGGCTCCGCCGCAGAGTGCTGGGAATCAGAAGGCGCAGACGGCTCGTCAACCGTCTGCAGCATTTCACCGGGGGCGCTGTCGATCTGCTGCTTTGCCTCGGCAAGCAGCTCGTCAATGGACAGTTCCTCGGGAGAGTCGGAATTGGGATAATGATTGTCTGCCATAGCTTTCTCCTTTTAACAATACACCGCGCCTGCAGCAACCTGTCTGGCTGTTTTCTCGTCCCGCAGGGCCCTGATCAGGGTCAGGCCGAAGTCAAAAGCAGCACCGGGGGCTCTGCCGGTGATGACGTGGCCGTCGATGACCGCGTTTTCCTCACAGATCACAGCACTTCCCATCTGCGCCTCGCAGCCGGGATAGCAGGTGGCCCGCTTGCCGTCGGTAATGCCCAGTCCGGCCAGCACCGTAGGTCCGGCGCAGATAGCCGCCGCATAGCCGCCGTTTTCGTAGACCTGACGGACCGCCTTCAGCACCGTTTCACTTTTCTGAATGGACGCAACGCCGCCCAGTCCGCCGGGAAGGACCAGCATTTCCGCCTTTGTCAGATCCGTTTCCTCCGCGACGCAGTCGGCGCAGACGGTGATGCCGTGACCGCCGATGATCTCCCGGCCGCCGATGCCCGCGTAACGGACGTCGACACCCGCTCTGCGCAGCAGATCGCAGGGAACGATGGCTTCTGCTTCCTCGAAGCCCTCTCCTAAAATAATGTAGACCATGCTTTATCCCTCCAGACAGGTGCGGACCAGCTCAAAGATTTCATTGTGGATGTCCTCAATGGAACGCATTTTCCCGTCGCGGGCGCAGTTGATGATGGTCCAGCCGTAGAATCTCGCCGCTTCCAGGCCGGTCTTGCGGCAAAGGCGCAGATAGTCCATGTTCTGCTCATGGATGTCCGCATGGGTATGGGTGTCGTGTTCCCGGCGGCGGAGCATCTGGCCGGTCAGTTCTGTCGGCACATCCAAATATATGACGATATCCGGCTTGGGAAGTTCCATATGATGGTATTCGAAATCATAAAGCCAACGGAAGAACTCCTCCCGGGTCTCATCCGGCTCCTTGGAAGCCTGATGGACGGCGTTGGAGGTGGTATAGCGGTCGGAGAGCATCAGGCCGCCGTTTTGATAGTATTCCCGCCAGACCTTGCGGTATGACGCATAGCGGTCCACGGCGTAAAAAGTGGAGGCTGCATAGGCGTTAACATCCGACGGCCGGGTACCGAATTCACCGCCCAGGTACATACGGATCAGCGCAGAGGACGGCTCGGAGTACTGCGGGAACACCATGGTGCGGAAGTCCACCTGCATGGCCTGCAGCCGTTTGGTCAGGAGCGAAAACTGCGTGGATTTTCCGGAACCGTCCGTTCCCTCAAACACAATCAGCTTTCCCATGTTCATTCCCCTTTCATTCTCTTTTTCAGCGCGGCAAAAACAAATTTTGGCAGGCGCAGCATACGGCCGAAGCGGCGCGGCTCCTTGATGAGGCGGTAGAGCCATTCCAGCTGGAGCCGGATCATCCACCGGGGCGCACGCTTCACCGTTCCGGCGATGCCGTCCAGGGTGCCGCCAAGACCCGCCATAAGACGGACATTCAGTTCCTCTCTGTGGCGGTACATGAAATATTCCTGCTTCGGCGCGCCGAGGCAGACATAAAGGGCGTCGGCGTTGGCCTCGTTGATCTTTCTGACAACCTCGTCCTCGTCCCGAAAATAGCCGTCGGCTGTGCCGCAGATGCAGAGCTTTGAATGCTCCTGCAGCAGCTTCTCCGCCGCCTGTTCCGCGACACCGGGCTTGCTGCCCAAAAGATAGAGCCGGCTGCCCAGTTCCTCATAAACCGGCAGCATATTCTGGGCAAACTCAATGCCGGCCACCTTCTGCTTCAGAGGCGTCTTCAGGATCTTCGCCCCCAGGACCACGCCGGCACCGTCGGGAAGCACCAGGTCCGCCTCGTTCAGCACACGGCAGAATTCTTCATCATGGAGGGCCTCATAGGCCATTTCCGCGTTAGGCGTGACCACATAGGCGGCCTTGTCGCCGGTCAGCAGTTCACGGCCCCGCGCCAGGGCCTCGGCCATGGTAAGATTGTCATATTGCACACCCAAAACATCCGTTTTCATGCGCATACCTCTTCCATTTTATTCTTATCACATTTTATCACATTTTTTTTGCTTTGTCTATGCCTCATTTCACATTCTGCGTCCGGCGGCATACTATGTTGTGAAAGCACTTTTTTGCTTAATCGTTCCATCAGGAGGTAGTTTTATCATGCCGGAAAACACCATTGAGCCCACTGGCGGCGTTGACGCAAGCCGGCAGGTCTGTGTCCATACCCGCCAAATCACCGATAGCTGCCTGGATAAGGACTGCGTGGAGGACCTGCGGGTCTATCTGACCCAGCAGTCCCAGGCGGCTTTGGACAATTCCACCAATGTCAAGACCCGCTGCGCTGAGCTGCTGTTCGCCAACGTCTGTGTGGAGCCGCTGCACTACAAGGCAGGCTTCTACGCCGTCGATCTGACCTTCTACTACCGGATCATCGGCGACGCTATTTTGTGCGGCACCCGCCCCACCACCATCACCGGTATCGCCATTTTTGCCAAACGGGTGGTCCTCTACGGAGGCCACGGCCGCGCCAAGATCTTTACCGGCTCCGACACCATGCCCACCGCCGGCCTGCTCCAGCGCCGCGATATGCCCGAGGCCGTTCTGGAGGCGCTGGACCCGATGATCCTGTCGGCCAAGGTCCGGGAGGTCTGCGAGTGCCACCGCGGAGAAACGGAGCTGGCGGACATTCCTGTCTCCATCGCCGAGAGCTTCGGAGAGCCGCTGGTCATGACCGGGGAATCCAAGCGTCTCTATGTGACCATCGGCCAGTTCTCCACCGTTCGTCTGGAGCGGGAGACTAAACTGACCCTGCCGGTCTGCGAGTATTGCGCGCCCACCCGGGAGTGCTGCGACGAGGAATGCTGCGAGGAGGATCCCTGCGAGATGTTCAGCCGCATCGACTTCCCCATGCGGGCATTTTTCCCGGAGAGCCGCGGCGCCAACTGCAAGGAGGAACACACGGAGCCCCAGAGCTGCAGCTGCT
>CALZCW010000052.1 GCA_945635805.1 uncultured Clostridia bacterium | reverse complement strand
CTATGAAAAAGGACATCCGTTTTGCCTCCCGGAGGCTGACTCTGTCCAGTGGGCTGATGGTCATCTCCGGCATCCTGACGGCGGTATACGTCAGTCCGGCCATCGGCGGAATCTTCTGGACGGCGGCGTCCTGCATATTCTTTTCCGCCTGCCATTTCCGTCTGGCGGAAAACAATAAAGAAAAAGCGGAGGTACGGGCATGACCAAGAGACTTTATAAATCCAACAGGAATGCAATGATAGACGGCGTCTGCGGGGGTATCGCCGAGTATTTCGGCATGGATCCCACGCTGGTCCGGCTGGGCTGGGTCTTATTCTGCGCTTTGGGCGGCAGCGGATTTCTGGCCTATCTCATTGCGGCCCTGATCATCCCGCGCAATCCGGAATATTGACAGACAGGAGGATACTACCATGAACGATCTGATTGAAATTTCCCATCTTTGCAAAAGCTTTGGGGATGTACATGCGGTACAGGACCTGAGTTTCCGCGTGAAAGAGGGCGAGCTGTTCGCTTTTCTGGGGATCAACGGCGCAGGAAAATCCACCACCATCAACATCATGTGCGGTCAGCTTGCCAAAGACACAGGCACGGTGAAAATCGGCGGCGTCGATCTGGACAACGACCCGGACGGCATCAAACGAAGCCTTGGCGTGGTGTTCCAGAACTCCGTGCTGGACAAAGAGCTTTCCGTGCAGGACAATCTGCAAAGCCGCGCGGCGCTCTACGGCATCCGGGGCAGTGCCTTCCGGAAGCGGCTGGCAGAACTGGCGGAGCTTCTGGAGTTCAGCAACCTGCTGAAGCGCACCGTAGGCAAGCTCTCCGGCGGTCAGCGACGCAGGATTGACATTGCCCGGGCGCTGCTGCACCGTCCCAGAATCTTGATCCTTGACGAGCCTACCACCGGCCTGGACCCCCAGACCAGAAGCATCCTGTGGCGGGTCGTGGGTGACCTGCGAAAAAAGGAAGGCATGACGGTGTTCCTCACCACCCACTACATGGAGGAGGCCGCGGACGCGGATTATGTGGTCATTCTCGACAGCGGCAGGATCGCCGCAGAGGGAACGCCCCTGACCCTGAAAAACACCTATACCGGCGACTTTATCACCCTTTACGGCGCAAAAGAAGCGCAAATCAGCCGTCTGGGTGCGCCTTATGAGGCAATACGGGATGCCTATCGGATATCCGTTCCAAACACTGCCGCAGCAACGGAGCTGATTCTGAAATACCCTGAGATCTTCCGGGATTATGAGATCACCAAGGGAAAGATGGACGATGTATTCCTTGCCGTTACAGGCAAAAAGCTGATCGGAGGGACTGAAAAATGACCGGACTTGGCGCGCTGATTCGGCGCAACACAAAACTGTATTTCAAGGACAAGGGGATGTTTTTCACCTCTTTGATCACACCTCTGATCCTGCTGGTGCTCTACGGCACCTTTTTGAGCAATGTCTACGAGGACAGCTTCCGCAGCGCTCTGGAAGCGGCGGGAGCCACCGTGCCCGACAAGCTCATCGGCGGCTGCGTCGGCGGCCAACTGGTATCGTCCCTGCTGGCGGTGAGCTGCGTGACGGTGGCGTTCTGCTCCAATCTTCTGATGGTGCAGGATAAGATCACCGGCGCGAGACGGGATCTGACTATTGCGCCGGTAAAGCCCGGCACGCTGGCCCTGAGCTACTATCTGTCCACCCTGCTGTCCACCCTGCTGATCTGCTTTGCAGCGGCGGGTGTCTGCCTTGGATATCTGGCTTATGTGGGCTGGTACCTGACCGCCGGGGATGTGGCGGCGCTGCTGCTGGATGTGGCGCTGCTGGTGCTGTTCGGCACGGCGCTTTCCGCCTGCGTCAATTTCCCCCTGTCCACCAACGGGCAGGCCTCGGCAGTGGGCACCATCGTCAGCGCCGGTTACGGCTTTATCTGCGGTGCTTATATGCCCATTTCCCAGTTTTCCGAGGGGCTGCAGAAGGCGATCTCCTTCCTGCCCGGTACTTACGGCACTTCGCTGCTTCGCAACCACGCACTGAGCGGCGTGTTTGAGGAAATGAGCGCGCAGGGCTTCCCGAGCCAGGTGGTGGAAGCCATCCGGGACAGCGTGGACTGCAACCTGTACTTCTTCGGCGACAAGGTGGCGCTGCCTGCCATGTATTTGGTGCTGGCTGCCGCCATTGTGATCGCAGTCGGGCTGTATGTGCTGATGAACGTCCTGTCCGGCAGAAAGCGGAAATGAAACCGGAAAAGCATCCGGGTCTGCTCCGCCGATGGTGACCATCGCCGGTTTGCTGTCGGGCAGACAGGTATATCCCTCCTTCGGCAGCTTGTTTTTTCTATTTTCAGCTTGAAGGGGCCGGTCCACAGCTTCCCAAGTAAAACCAATAGCAGGCAGTGCTTTTCGTCTGCCTGGGCGCCGCCTTTTTCCGGGCATTCACGGTCAGCCGACAGGCTTGACCATGGATGCCCGGATTTTTTGCCGAAAAAAGCCGATGGGTTTTTCCAACTTTTTTAGGTTCATTTGGGGTTGAACCGCTATACTTGACCCAGAAAGGGGGCAGATCTATGGCATACCAAAGCGTTTTTCAGCGCTACGAGCTCAAATACCTGCTTACCCCGGCACAAAAGGACAGGGTCATGGAAGCGGCGGCACCGTACCTGGTGCCGGACGAATATGGCCGCACCACTATCCGCAACCTGTATTTTGACACGGACAACTACCGGCTGGCCCGCCACTCCATCGGCAAGCCGGCCTACAAGGAAAAGCTGCGCATCCGCAGCTACTGCCAAGCGAAGCCTGACAGCACGGTGTTCGTGGAGCTGAAAAAGAAATACCGTCAGGTGGTGTTCAAGCGCCGGATCCCCCTGCCGGAGGAAGCCGCCATGCAATGGATCTGCGGCGGACTTCCCTGTCCCGAGTCCACCCAGATCTCCCGGGAAATCGACTATTTCCTGAGCTTTTATGAGGGCCTCCGTCCGAAGGTTTTCCTCTCCTACGAGCGGGAAGCCTACTATTCCAGAGACAATCCGGATTTCCGAGTTACCTTCGATGCCTCCATCCTGAGCCGTCAGGACGGCCTTTCCCTGCAGGCCGACGTATCCGGCACGCCGCTCCTGCCCGAGGGCAAGATGCTGATGGAGGTCAAATGCGCCGGCGGCATCCCGCTGTGGATGACCCGGGTGCTGTCGGAAAACCGCATCTATAAAACGTCTTTTTCCAAATACGGAACGGCTTATGAAAAGCTGATCTTTCCACAATTCAAGGAGACCGCCAATTATGCTTGAGTCATTCTTCAAAGGTCTATTTGACACGGATATGACCGACGTTATCAGCGTGTCCGACTTTCTGCTGTGCATCGGGTGCGCGCTGCTGATCGGACTGATCCTGGCGTTTTGCTATATGTTCCGCACCCGCTATACCAGGAGCTTTATCGTCACTCTGGCACTGCTTCCCACGGTGGTCTGCGTCGTCATCATGATGGTAAACGGCAACGTGGGCACCGGCGTGGCTGTGGCGGGGGCTTTCAGTCTGGTACGCTTCCGTTCGGCCCCCGGAACGGCCAAGGAGATCACCATGCTGTTTCTGGCCATGGGCGCGGGACTTCTCGCCGGCATGGGCTATCTGGGTTTTGCCCTGCTGTTCACCGTCATCGTGTGTCTGCTGAACATTCTCTGCAACTGCCTGGATTTCGGCCTTAAAAGGAACGGCGGCCGGTATAAAACGTTGAATATCACCATCCCCGAGGACCTGGATTACTCCGGGGCCTTTGACGCCATTCTGAAGGATTACGCCTCCTCCTGGGAGCTGATCCGCGTAAAAACGACGAACATGGGCAGTATGTTCCAGCTGACCTACCATCTGACCCTCAAGGCCGCCGCCAATGAAAAAGAAATGATCGACAAGCTCCGCTGCCGAAACGGCAACCTTGAGATTGCGGTTTCCCGACAGGAGACCGCCATCACAGAACTATAAGCGGGAGGCTGATTATCATGAAAAAGACACTGTTTGCAATGCTTTCTGTCCTTGCGCTGCTGATCACCGGTTGCGGTATGCGGGAGATCAGCAGCGTTCCGGAGAATACAGCGGGGACGGAAAGCCAGGAAATCACGGTCGATTCCACCTCAGAGGACACGACGACTACCGAATCCACGTCGGAGGTCACCGAGGCGGTATCCGCTTCCGGTCTGTTTACTGACCGGGATCTGGACGCCGGATATGACGAGAGCAAGAGCGCCCTCATCCGGCTCAACGGCACTTCCGCCGCCTGCAGCTCCGATGCCGTGAAAATCTCCGGCGGCAACGTCACCATCACCGACGAGGGAACCTACATTCTCTCCGGCACCCTGGACGACGGCATGATCATCGTCGACGCGGGAAAGAGCGACAAAACTCAGCTGGTTCTCGACGGTGTGACCATCCACAGTCAGACCTGCGCACCCATTTACATCCGTCAGGCAGACAAGGTGTTCCTCACCCTGGCGCCGGGCTCCACCAACACCCTTTCCAACGGCGGCACCTTCACGGCCATTGACGAGAACAACATCGACGCCGTGATCTTCTCCAAGGACGATCTGACCCTGAACGGCAGCGGCATCCTCATCGTCACCTCCCCGGCAGGTCACGGCATCGTGTCCAAGGATTCACTGAAGATCACCGGCGGCATCTACGATATCAACTGCGCCTCCCACGGTCTGGCCGGAAAGGACGACGTGTGCATCGTGAACGCCGATTTCACCATCGTCTCCGGAAAAGACGGTATCCACAGCGAAAACGACGACGATACTCAGGGCTTCATATGGCTCCAGAGCGGAACCTTTGACATTTCCGCCGAAGGCGACGGTATCAGCGCCGCTTCCTATCTGCAGATTGAGGACGGCAGCTTCCAAATCACCGCCGGCGGCGGCAGCGTCAACGCCACCGCACCGTCCTCCGAATCCTGGGGCAGCTTTATGGGCGGCGGCAGACACGGAGACGGCATGATGGGCGGCGGCATGATGGGCGGCGCGCCCGGTCAGCCGTCCGAAGCCGAAGACACCGCAGACAGCACCAGCATGAAAGGGATCAAAGCGGGTGCAGCTCTCACGATCAACGGCGGCGTGTTTACCATCGACACCGCAGACGACGCCGTCCATTCCAACGACTCTATGACGGTCAGCGGCGGCACCTTCGAGATTGCCTCGGGCGACGACGGCTTCCACGCCGACGTGACCCTCACCGTCACCGGCGGAACCATCCGCATTACGGGCTGCTATGAGGGTCTGGAGGGGCAGTATGTCGACATCTCCGGCGGCGACATCACCCTGACCGCCAGCGACGACGGCTTGAATGCCGCAGGCGGCACGGATCAGAGTGGTCAGGGCGGCAGAGACGGTATGTTCGGCGGCCCGGGGATGGGCGCTTCCTCCAACGGCTCCATTACCATTTCCGGCGGCACTCTTGCCATCACGGCCTACGGCGACGGCATTGACGCCAACGGCTCTCTGGAGATCACCGGCGGTCATATTGTTGTCACCGGCCCCACCCAGGGCGACACGTCCACCCTGGACTATGACACCACCGGCGTCATCACCGGCGGCACCTTTATCGGCACCGGCGCCTCCGGCATGGCGCAGACCTTCAGCAGCTCCGAGCAGGGCGTCATCGCCGTGAGCACCGGCGAGCAGTCCGCCGGAACGCAAATCACGCTGACGGACAGCGCCGGAAATACCCTCATCTCCTATACCCCTGCCCTGTCCTTTGCGGTGGTAATTCTCAGCAGCCCCGATCTGGTCCAGGGAGAAACCTATGTC
>CALZCW010000051.1 GCA_945635805.1 uncultured Clostridia bacterium | reverse complement strand
ACGCATATCCGGCGTCCCCAACTGGGCCAGAACCGCGCCGTCACGGAACTCCACCAGGGAGTGGACGATACTCTGTCGATGGATGACCACATCCACCTGCTGCAGGGGCAGATCATACAGGCGCATGGCCTCAATGACCTCCAGCCCCTTATTCATCAGTGTAGCACAGTCGATGGTGATTTTATGCCCCATCTTCCAGTTGGGGTGGCGCAGGGCATCGGCTTTTGTGACGTTCTGCAGCTCCTCGCGGCTCTTTCCGAAGAAGGGTCCGCCGGAGCAGGTCAGAATCAGCCGCCGGATCTCGCTGCGGTCCCGGTTCCCCATCAGACACTGGAAAATAGCCGAATGTTCCGAGTCCACCGGCACAATCTCGGTGCCGTATTCGGCAGCCGCAGCCATGACCAGCTCTCCGGCGCAGACCAGCGTTTCTTTGTTTGCCAGGGCAATGCGCTTTTTCTTTTGGATGGCAGCCAGCGTCGGACGCAAGCCCACCATGCCTACCACGGCGGTGACCACCGTGTCGGCCTTTTCATATTCGGCGGCGGCGATCAGGCCCTCCATGCCCCACAGGACGCGGATATGCTCCCCGTCCAGAGCGCTTTTCAGTTCCTCCGCTGCCGCCTCCGTCGCCATGACCGCCAGCTCCGGGTGAAAGGCGCGGCACTGCTGCACCATGCGCGCAACGTTGGAGCCTGCCGTCAGGGCAACGACCTGAATCTCCGGCATCTGCTCCACAACCTCCAGGGTCTGGCGTCCGATGGAGCCTGTGCTTCCGAGAATGGATAAATACTTCGTCATTTCACTTTACCGCAAAGGGGATAAGCATCACCAGAATCTCCGCAATGGGCGCGCAGATCATGGTGCTGTCGAACCGGTCCAGAATACCGCCATGGCCGGGAATCAGGTTGCCGTAGTCCTTGATGCCCACCTGGCGCTTGACCACAGAAAGGGTCAGGTCTCCCAGCATGGAGCCGAAAGCCCCCACCAGGCCGTAAATGGCAGCGTAGAAATAGTTCACCTGGGCAAATCCAAAGCATTTGTTGAGAATCAGGGTGTAGAGAACCATGCCAAGAATATTGAAAACCACGCCGCCGATGGCTCCCTCCACGGTCTTTTTCGGGCTGACCACCGGCGCCAGCTTATGCTTTCCGCAGGCTCTGCCTACGAAATAGGCGCCGCTGTCTGCCACCATGGAGATCAAAAACGCCACCAGGATATAGAATTTTCCGCCGTCCATGCCCCGCAGACGCACCAGAGCGCCGATGAGGAACGGGTAGACGATGCCGCTGAACAGGGCGGCGCAGACGGAAGTGAACTTCAGCTCCGTGTGTCCGGCCAGAAGCTCGCAGAACAGCACCGAGGAATAGACAAACAGGCCGATCAGCGCGGACAGCCACAGGGTGCGGGTGCTGACCACTTGGCAGGCCAGCAGCCACGACCACATCACCACCGCCGCCGCCATAAGAGCTGTCTCGGCCACAATGCGCTTGTGCTTGCAGATGCCCGTGCGCCAGAGCATTTCATAGGCGCCGATCATGCAGGCAAGGGCGAACAGGATCGCCGTGCCGATGGGCGGCAGGAGCAATACGATGGCCAGCAGCAGGGGCAGTCCCACTGCGGCGGCTAAAATTCTCACCAGCATTATTTTGCACCTCCAAAGCGGCGATTGCGTCCGTTGTAGGCGGCAATCGCCTTTTCCAGATCCTTCGGGCCGAAATCCGGCCACAGGACATCGGTAAAATAATATTCCGCGTAGGCGCTCTGCCATAACAGGAAATTTGACGTGCGCAGCTCCCCGCCGGGGCGAATGACCAGCTCCGGGTCGGGAACGCCGGCGGAATACATCAGGTCGGAAAAACGCTCCTGGGTCAGTTCCTCAGGGCGGCGCTTTCCCTCAGCGCAGTCCTTGGCAAATTTCTGGGCGGCGCGGATGATCTCCGCTCTGCCGCCGTAGTTCAGGCAGAAGTTGACCTGGACGCCCTCGTATTTTTTTGAGCGTTCCGCGGCGATGCGCGCTTCCTCCTGCAGTTCAGGGGAAAGCTGCGTCAGATCACCGAAGAAGCAGAAGCGCACACGGTTCTTGTCCATATCCGCAATCGCCTCGCGCAGATACTTTTCCAGCAGATCCATAATGGCGTTCACTTCCTCCTCCGAGCGTTTCCAGTTCTCGGTGGAGAAAGCATATACCGTCAGATATTTCAGGCCGATGGTCTTGGCGTAGTTGGCAATGGTGCGGAAGGCCTCCGCGCCGACCTTGTGACCGGCCTGGCGGGGTAGACCGCGTTTTTTCGCCCAGCGCCCGTTGCCGTCCATGACGATGGCGATATGGGTCGGAACGGGGCGGTCCGCAGGCGTTTTTTCTTTCCGAAACAGCATAACGTTTCTCCAAGTATGCAAATGGGCGGCTGAACGCCGCCCCATCCGCAGAATCAAGGAAGCTCTGAATAAATCCGCAAGAGCGGTCAGCGAGAGATTTTGTCACAAATTGAGGCTTGAAAATCGCGGGAATACTTTGTGTATTTCAAGATTTTCAACCGAAAAGCTGGGGCAAAAGATCCGCCGAGCGCCGCAGCCGATTTGTTCAGAGGTTCCTTAAAGCTCCATGAGCTCCTTTTCCTTGGCGCCGCAGACCTCGTCGACCTTCTTGATGTATTTGTCGGTCAGTTCCTGCAGGTCCTTTTCGGCCTTTTTCTGGTCGTCCTCGGTGATCTCCGAGTCTTTCTTGAGCTTCTTGATATAGTCCATGGCGTCGCGGCGGACATTGCGGACAGCGACCTTGGCATCCTCGCCGTACTTGCGCACCTGCTTGGCCAGCTCCTTGCGGCGTTCCTCCGTGAGCTGCGGGAAGACCAGGCGGATGACTCTGCCGTCGTTCTGGGGATTGATGCCCAGATCGGAGGCCTGGATGGCCTTTTCAATCTTCTTCAGAAGGCTGCCGTCCCAGGGCTGGATGACCAGCGTGCGGGCGTCGGGAGAAGAAATGGTTCCTACCTGGCCGACGGGCGTGTCCACGCCGTAATACTCAACGGTGATGCGGTCCAGGACGCGGGCGTTGGCGCGGCCTGCACGAATGGCACCGAAATCCTCCTGCAGGATCTCCAGGGTCTTGTCCATCTTGCGGTTGAATTCTTTGAAGTCGACTGACATATTATTGTTCCTCCTTAACGACTGTTCCGATTTTTTCTCCCATCACCACGCGCAGGATGTTTTCCGGGTCCTTCAGCGCGAAGAGGATGATGGGGATATGATTGTCCATGGAAAGCGATGTGGCGGTGGAGTCCATGACCATGAGATGCTTCGACAGCACCTCGTCATAGGTGATCTCGTCAAACTTGACAGCCTCCGGGTTTTTCACCGGGTCGTCGGAATAGACGCCGTCCACATTTTTTGCCAGCAGGATAGCGTCGGCGTTGATCTCCGCCGCACGCAGCACCGCGCCGGTGTCAGTGGAGAAGAACGGGTTGCCGGTGCCGCAGCCGAAGATGACCACGCGGCCCTTTTCCAGATGGCGGATGGCTCTGCCCCGGATGTAGGGCTCTGCGATACGGCTCATTTCAATGGCGGTCTGCACACGGACCTCCACGCCCCGCTGCTCCAGACTGTCGGCCAGGGCGAGGCAGTTGATCACCGTCGCCAGCATGCCCATATGGTCAGCACGGGTGCGTTCCATGCGGTCACCGCCGTCCTTGATGCCGCGCCAGAAATTGCCGCCGCCGACGACGATACCGACCTGAACGCCGGCCTCCGTGCAGCGCTTTACCACGTCGCAGACGCTGCCAATCACGTCAAAATCCAGGCCTCTGTGGGCGTCGCCTGCCAAAGCCTCGCCGCTGATCTTCAGCAAAACGCGGCGATATTTCGGCTCGCTCATGGGAAACCACTCCTTTGTATGAATTTGTCCCCTCTATTTTATAATAATTCGGCCCAATTGGCAACCAAAATTTCTTAATTTGCAAAATGTTTTCATTCCGCCGGAGTTTTTTGGTAAATTGTACGGATTGCCCGTTGCCAATTTGGAGAAAATGTTATATAATTATGGTCAACATTTCCGAGAGGATGAAAGATATGGAAAACAAAGCTCCCGAGATCAATAATTTTATCGAGGCCTTCATTGAAGAAGACATCGCTGAGGGCGGCCAGTATGAGGGCATGACCGTCCATACCCGCTTCCCGCCGGAGCCTAACGGCTATCTGCACATCGGCCACTGCAAGGCCCTGTGCATCAACTTCGGCACCGCGGAAAAATTCAACGGCCTGTGCAATCTGCGTATGGACGACACCAACCCGGCCAAGGAGGACGCGGAGTACGTCAAGGCGATCCAGGACGACATCCACTGGCTGGGCTTTGACTGGGGCGACCGCTTCTTCTACGGCTCGGATTATTTCGAAAAGGACTACGAATACGCCGTGGAGCTGATCAAAAAGGGTCTGGCCTACGTCTGTGACCTGACCCCGGACCAGTTCCGGGAGTACCGCGGCGACATCGGCAAGCCCGCCGTTTCCCCCTACCGCGACCGCTCCGTCGAGGAAAATCTGGATCTGTTCGAGCGGATGCGCAAGGGCGAATTTCCCGAGGGCTCCAGAACGCTCCGGGCAAAGATCGACCTGGCAAGCAGCAATTTCAACCTCCGCGACCCGGTCATCTACCGCATCCGCCACATTGAGCATCACCGCCAGGGCTCCAAATGGTGCATCTATCCCATGTACGACTTTGCCCATCCCATCCAGGACGCCCTGGAGGGCATCACCCACAGCCTCTGCTCCCTGGAGTTTGAGGCCCACCGCCCCCTCTACGACTGGGTGGTGAGCAACGTCTCCATCCCCTACCACAAGCCCCGCCAGATCGAATTTGCCCGTCTGGGCATCGACCATACGGTCATGTCCAAGCGCAAGCTGCGTCTTCTGGTGGAGACGGGCCGTGTCTCCGGCTGGGACGATCCCCGTATGCCGACCCTCTGCGGACTGCGCCGCCGGGGCTATACCTCCCGGTCCATCCGCAACTTCTGTGAGCGCATCGGCGTGGCGAAGGCCGCCTCTACCATCGAATACGGCTTCCTGGAGCACTGCCTCCGGGAGGATCTGAACGAGACGGCTGAGCGCACCATGGCGGTGCTGCACCCGGTCAAGCTGATCATAACCAATTATCCCGCCGGTCAGTCCGAAACCTTTGAGGTGGAGAACAATCCGGTTCATCCCGAGCAGGGCACCCACACCATCACCTTCAGCCGTGAGCTGTGGATCGAGGCGGAGGACTTCCTGGAAGCGCCCATTCCCAAGTACAAGCGGATGTATCCGGGCAATGAGGTCCGTCTCAAGGGCGCTTATCTGGTGACCGCCACCGGCTGCAGGAAGGACGAAAACGGCAATATCATCGAGATCTACGCCGAGTATGACCCGGAATCCCGTGGCGGCAACCCTGCCGACGGGCGGAAGGTCAAAGGCGCGACCATCCACTGGGTGGACGCTGCCAGCGCCGTGGACGCAGAGGTTCGGCTCTATGAGAACCTGTTCTCCGATCCCCAGCCCGACGGCCCGGACAAGGATTTCTTAGAGTGCATGAATCCCGACTCCCTGACAGTCCTGCAGGGCTGCAAGGTGGAGGCAGCATTGGTGGAGGAAGCGGAAAAATACGACGCTCTGGGCGAAGACCGCAGAGCAAAGACCGCGCCCTGCTATCAGTTCATGCGCGTCGGCTACTTCTGCATGGACAGCCGTGACTGCTCCAAGGATCACCTGGTCTTTAACCGCAGCGTGCTCCTGAAGGACAGCTTCAAGCCCCAGGCATAAATTC
>CALZCW010000050.1 GCA_945635805.1 uncultured Clostridia bacterium | reverse complement strand
CGCATTGAGTCGGAATACTCCGGGCAGCGCCGCAGTCAGGTGGGCATGGGGATGCGCAACGAAAAGATACGCACCTACAACTTCCCCCAGAGCCGCGTCACCGACCACCGCATCGGCCTGACGCTCTATAAGCTCGACGCCGTGATGAACGGCGATCTGGACGAACTCATCGACGCGTTGGTCAGCGCCGACCAGGCGGAAAAACTCCGTGAAAGCGGTGAAGCGCAATGAAAACTCTGATTCTTCCTGCCAGCGACCCCGCAACCGTCTCCCAGGCGGCGGAGATCATCCGCGCAGGCGGCCTGGTCGCCATCCCCACGGAGACGGTCTACGGTCTGGGCGCCAACGCCATGGATGAGGAAGCGGTGGCGAAAATCTTTCTTGCCAAGGGCCGTCCCCAGGACAACCCCCTCATCATCCATATCTCCTGCGCAGAAGAGCTGACACGATACTGCCATGATATTCCCGAGGCAGCCTGGCTTCTGGCGGAACGCTTCTGGCCGGGGCCTTTGACCATGGTGCTGCCGGTAAAGCCCTGTGTCCCAAAACGGACCACGGCGGGGCTTTCCACCGTGGCCGTCCGCTGTCCCAAAACCCAGGTGACCCGTGAGCTGATCCGTGCGGCAGGCGTGCCCATCGCCGCTCCCTCCGCCAATCTCTCCGGCAAGCCCTCCACCACCACCGCCGCCCACGTCCTCCACGACTACGGCACCGGCGGCAGGATCGATGCCATTATCGACGGCGGTCCCTGTGAGGTGGGGGTGGAATCCACCATCGTCGATCTGACGGGGGAAAAGCCCCGTCTGCTCCGTCCCGGCGGCATCACCCCGGAGGAGCTGCGGGATCTGCTGGGCGAATTGGAGATCGACCGGGCCGTTTTGGCGCAGATCTCCGACGACACCGTTGTCCGCGCCCCGGGCATGAAATACAAGCACTACGCCCCCAGCGCCGAGGTCTATATCGTCAGCGGCAGCTCAGAAGCCGCCGCCGCCTATGTCCGCCGCCGCTTTACCGAGGGAGACGCGGTCTTGTGCTTTGAGGAGGAGCTGCCCCTCTTTGCCGGGTGCAACCCCACCGCCTACGGAAAATACGGCGACATGAAGACCCTTTCCGCCGGTCTGTTTGCCGCCCTGCGGGAACTGGACCGCCCGGAGATCAAGACCATCTATGCCCGCTGTCCCGAGGGCGGCGGCATTGCCTGCGCCGTGGGCAACCGTCTGAAAAAGGCGGCCGCTTTCCGTGTCGTTGATCCGGAGGCCGACCAATGAAGATCATCGGCATCACCGGCGGCAGCGGCAGCGGAAAAACCACCCTTCTTCGGGCCGTAGAGAAGCGCGGCGGCCTGTGCATCGACTGCGACGCCCTGTATCACCGGCTTTTGCAGACGGACGCCGGACTTTTAAGAGAGCTGGCTGCAAGATTCCCCGGGGCCTTTCTTGGCGGCGGCCTGGACCGCAAAGCCCTGGGCGAGCTTGTCTTTTCCGACAGTACCGCCCTGCAGGAGCTGAACCGCATCACCCACCGGGCTGTCTGCCGGGAGGTGGAGCGGCTCTTGGCCTCCTCCGACGCGGCGCTTGCCGCCATCGACGCCATCGCCCTGTTTGAAAGCGGCCTTTCCGACCTGTGCGACCTCACCGTCGCCGTCACCGCACCGGAGGAAGTGCGCATTGAACGGCTCATGGGCCGCGACGGCATCTCCCGAACTTACGCGAAAAAGCGGATCGCCGCCCAGAAGTCCGACGGGGAATTCTCTGCCCTCGCCGACGTTACTTTGGAAAACAACGCCTCCGCCGAGGCGTTTGAAGAAAAATGTCAGGAATTTCTGAAAGGAGTTTTACACCTTATGGAAGAAAAGAAATATGAAGCTCTGCGCGAATCTCTGCTCTCCTCCCCCAAGAACGGCTATGACCGCATTTCCGCTGAGGATCTGCAGGCCATGGAGCCCTATTGCCGGGAGTATATGCGCTTTATCAGCGACTGCAAGATCGAGCGCGAGGCGGTGGACTGGACCATCGCCGAAGCTGAAAAGCACGGCTTCAAGCCTCTGGTGCCGGGGATGGAGTTGAAGCCCGGCGACAAGGTCTACGGCAACGGCCACGGCAAATGCGTGATCTTCGCCGTCGTCGGCACGGAGCCTCTGGACAAGGGCGCTCACATCTGCGCCGCCCACATCGACTCTCCCCGACTGGATCTGAAGCCCAATCCTCTCTATGAGGACTGCGAAATGGCCTACTTCAAGACCCACTACTACGGCGGCATCAAGAAGTACCAGTGGACGACGACGCCCCTGGCCCTTCACGGCGTTGTGGCCAAAAAGGACGGCTCCGTGGTCAAGGTCACCGTGGGCGAGGACCCGGCCGATCCCATCTTCTGCGTTACGGACCTGCTGGTCCACCTGTCCGGCGACCAGATGAAGAAGACACTGGCCGAGGGCGTCACCGGCGAAAACCTCCGGGTGCTGCTTGGCAGCAAGCCTCTGAAGGACGACGAAGGTGCTGACCGCATCAAGTTTGCCATATTGTGCCTGCTCAACGAAAAATACGGCATCTGCGAGGACGATTTCCTCTCTGCCGAGCTGACCATGGTTCCCGCGGGGCCTGCCAGAGACGTGGGCTTCGACCGCAGTCTCATCGCCGCCTACGGCCATGACGATCGGGTCTGCGCCTACGCCGCCTTTAAGCCTATTCTGGAGATCGACACTCCCGCCAAGACCGCCGTCTGCGTACTGGCGGACAAGGAGGAGATCGGCTCCATGGGCATCAGCGGTATGCAGAGCGAGTATTTCGAGACCTTTATGGGCGACCTGTGCAAGGCCACCGGGGCCTGTCTGCGCCGCTGCTTTGAGGGCTCCTTCTGCCTGTCGGCTGACGTGAGCAACGCCTACGACCCCCTCTACCCCGAGACCTGTGACAAGGGCAACAACACGAGGATCAACTACGGCACCGGCATTTTCAAGTACACCGGCGCCCGGGGCAAGTCCGGCTCCTCCGACGCGGCGGCAGAGGTCATGGCCTATGTCCGCAGGCTCTTTGCCGACCACGACGTCATCTGGCAGACCGGCGAGCTGGGCAAGGTCGACCAGGGCGGCGGCGGTACGGTGGCCTGCTATATGGCAAACCGCAACATTGAGACCGTCGACGCGGGCGTCCCCGTGCTGTCCATGCACGCGCCCATGGAGCTGGTCTCCAAGCTGGACACCTACATGACCTACAAGGGCATGAAGGTGTTCTACGAGGACAAATAAAGCGCATAAAAACTCCCCCCGCAGCGGATTTTCCGCCGTGGGGGAGTTTTTTGCAGTCATGGTATCAGCAGCAGGGCAAAATGCAGCAGGATGCACAGCACGCAGCCGAAAGCCGTGGGCAAAAGCAGCGCCAAAAGCGTCCATTTTCGGCTTCCCGTCTCTTTCCGAATGGTCAGCAGGGTCGTGGTGCAGGGCCAGTGGAACAGGAAAAACACCAGGGTGCAGAGGGATTCCCGCCAGGTCCAGCCGTTTTCCAGCAGAATTCCCGCCATCTGGGTGCTGCTTTCTCCGCCGAGGCCGGTACCTGCGGTCAGTGTCAGCATCAGGATCGGCAGCACCAGCTCGTTGGCAGGGCTGCCCAGGAGAAAGGCCAGCAGCACCGCGCCGTTCATCCCCAAAAGGATGCCGGGCTTTTCCAGCACCGCCGCCGCTCCCTGCAGCAGAGAAGTCCCGCCGATATGGAGGTTGGCCAAAAGCCATATCACCAGTCCCGCCGGAGCCGCCACGGCTGCCGCACGACCCAAAACGAACAGCGTCCGGTCCCGGACGGACCGCACCAGCACCTGACCGACCTGGGGCTTGCGATAGGGCGGCAGCTCCAGCACAAAGGACGACGGCTCCCCCTTCAACGCCGTATGGCTCAGCAGGCCGGAGGCCAAAAGGGTCATTGCCACCGACAGCAGCAGGCACAATGTCAGCACCCCTGCCCCCAGCAGGGCCGAGCCTCCGGAAAAGCTGAGGGAGATCAGGAAGATCAAGGCAGGAAAACGCCCGTTGCAGGGCACAAAGGCGTTGGTCAGCACGGCGATGAGCCGCTCCCTCCGCGAGTCGATGATGCGGCAGCCCGTGACCCCGGCGGCGTTGCAGCCCAGGCCCATGCACAGCGTCAGCGATTGTTTGCCGCAGGCACCGCACCGACGGAACCGGTGGTCCATCAGAAAGGCCACCCGGGGCAGATAACCGAAGTCCTCCAACAGGGTAAAGAGCGGGAAAAAGATCGCCATAGGCGGCAGCATCACCGCCACCACCCGGGCGGTAGTGGCATAGATGCCGTCAAGGAGCGCCCCGGTCAGCCAGGTTGGGAAAGCAAGGCGTTCCGCGCCGGAACGGAGCAGTTCTCCCAGACGGTCAAAGCACCATTGCAGGCCCTGGGAGGGGTAGTTGGCCCCCTCGATGGTCAGCCAGAAAACCCCCAGCAGCAACAACAGCATGACCAGATACCCGCTCCATTTGTTCAGCAAAATACGATCCAGTCGCCGGGTCAGATTTTTCCCTGCCGCGTTTTTTTCCACGCATTTTGAGGCCACTTCCTCCGCCCGCAGGACAAAGCGGCGGGCAATGGCGTCGGATTCCTCCTCCGTTTCGCCCCGGATGGGTGCGCGTTCCGGCAGCAGCGGCACAAAGCCGTCACAGACGCTGCGCACGGCCTCCAGCAGGCGCTGCGTTCCCTCACCACGGTTGGCCGAGGTCGCCACCACCGGCACCCCCAGCTCCCGTTCGAGCCTCGCCGTGTCCACCTGAAGCCCTGCGCGCCGCGCCTCATCCATCAGATTGACGCAGACCACCGTCTTGGGCGACAGGGCGAGGACCTGTAGCACCAGAATCAGGCTGCGCTCCAAACAGGTGGCGTCGCAGACGGCAACGGTGCAGTCGGCGCCGCCGCTGCGCAGAAAGTCCTCCGCCACCTGTTCCTCCGGCGAACGGCTGACCAGGGAATAGGCCCCCGGCAGGTCCACGATCTGAATTTCCTCTCCCTTGTATTGGCACCGGCCCTGGGCAAGCTCTACGGTCTTGCCGGGCCAGTTGCCGGTATGTTGATTTCTGCCTGTGAGGGCGTTGAACAGTGTGCTTTTCCCAACGTTGGGATTGCCCGCCAGGGCGATGAGGCTCATGGCTCCGTCTCCACGGCAATGCAGCGGCTGTCCTGCCTCCGCAGCGCCAGGACCGTCCCGCGCACGCAGTACAAAACCGGGTCGCCTGCGGGACTGCAGCCCAGGCACCGGATCCGGGTGCCCTCGATAAGTCCGAAGTCCAGCAGCCTCCGGCGCATGGCACCCTGCATCCGCAGCGTCTTGATCCGGGCGCACTGTCCCTCCCGCAGATAATTCAATGTTGTCTCCATGGAAATTCCTCCTCTGTCTTACTCATTCTATACGCCTGCGGTGTATTTGGTGAACATTCGGCCGCGGTTTCGCATAAAACATAGGGAAGGAGGGTTTCTATGGAGTCAACATTTTTTTACGGCGCCTGTACGCCGCGCGGCTTTGTTTCACACTATGATTCTCTGCTGCAGGAGGTGCGGCAGCTCACGATCATCAAGGGCGGCTCAGGCTGCGGCAAGTCAACTTTTATGCGCGCCATCGGCAGAGCGGCCCAGGAGCGGGGGCTGGATGCCGTGTACATTCTCTGTTCCTCGGACCCGGATTCTCTGGACGGCATCATCCTCCCCCAGCTTTCCACCGCCTACGTCGACGGCACCGCGCCCCATGTGCTGGAGCCGGGACTTTGCGGCGGCGGCATGAACTATCTGAATTTCGGAGAGCTTTATGACCGGGA
>CALZCW010000049.1 GCA_945635805.1 uncultured Clostridia bacterium | reverse complement strand
CTTCCTTAATGGCCTCGATTTTGCGCACGTCCAAACGGACGGAGGAATAGAATTTCAGCGCATTGCCGCCGGTGGTGGTCTCCGGGTTGCCGTACATGACGCCGATCTTCATACGAAGCTGATTGATGAAGATGACGATGCAGTTGGTCTTGGAAATGGTACCCGCCAGCTTACGCAAAGCCTGGGACATGAGCCGGGCCTGCAAGCCGACGAAAGCATCGCCCATCTCCCCCTCGATCTCCTGACGGGGCACCAGGGCCGCCACCGAGTCAACGACCACCACGTCGATGGCGCCGGAACGCACCAACGCGTCGGTGATCTCCAGCGCCTGCTCACCCGTATCCGGCTGAGAGACCAGCATGGAGTCGATGTCCACGCCGATGGCTGCCGCGTAGGTGGGGTCCAGCGCGTGCTCGGCGTCGACAAAAGCCACCTCGCCGCCGCGCTTCTGGGCTTCCGCCACCACGTGCAGGGCCAGCGTGGTCTTGCCGGAGGATTCAGGTCCGTAGATCTCCACGATTCTGCCCCGGGGCAGACCGCCGATGCCCAGCGCCGCGTCCAAGGCCAAAGAGCCTGTGGGAATGGCGTCAATATTCATCTCCGGCTTGTCGCCGAGACGCATGACAGAGCCTTTGCCAAAGTTTTTCTCAATGTTATGCAGGGCTGTTTCCAGTGCTTTTTTCTTGTCCTCTGCAGGTGCAGGAGCCTCATAGGTGGGTTTTTTCTGTGCCATAGTCAGCTTTCCTCTCTTTTCCGGGCAAGCACTGCCCTTGTGATTTCTGCGGAGTCTTTTCTCAGTTCAGTGATCTCGTAGCCGTGCTGCCGCAGCAGCGAACAGACGTCATTTTCCTGCCCGATGCCGAACTCAAAGCATATCCAGCCGCCGGGCTGCAGGGCAGACGTGAAGTTTTCCAGAATGGCCCGGTAGAAGTCCAGACCGTCCTCGCCGCCGTCCAAAGCCAACCGGGGCTCAAAGTCGCGCACGGAGGGGTCCAGAGTCTTCCAGATCTCCGTAGGGATGTAGGGTGGATTGGAGACGATCAGATCGAAGGTCCCCAAAAAATCCTGGGCGGGCTTCAAAACATCGATGGGCAGGCACTTGACCCGGGTGGCCAGTTTCTGATCCATGATGTTGCGCCTTGCCACCCGCAGCGCGCCCTGAGACACGTCGCCCAGGGTCACCCGGGCGTCCTTGACCCGCTTTGCAATGGCCAGACCGATGCAGCCCGATCCGGTGCAGAGGTCCAGGATCCGGGGATTCTGATTCAAAAACAGGGCCTTTTTGATGGCAAGCTCCGTGACAACGGTAGTGTCGTCACGGGGAATGAGCACGTCGGGGGTGACCGTCAGGGTCATGTCGTAGAAGTCCCATTCCCCTAAAATATAGGGCATGGGCTCTCCCGCCGCATAGCGCCGGACAAAATCCGCCGTCAGCTGGCAGACCTCCTCAGAGGCGTAGAGCTCCCGGTCGGCGATCAGCTGCTCCGCCGTCTTGCCCGAGGCGGCGCACACCAGCTCCCGGGCAATGTTGGAGGCGAATTGCCCCTCCTTTTCCAGCAGGGCACGGCGGGCGTCCAGATAGAGGTCGGCGTACTTTTTTACCATTTATCGTCGCCCTCCCGTTCGGGAAGCACGGCAGTCAGAGCGGCAATGCCCACCTCGATCATGCTGTCGTCCGGCTCGTTGGTGGTCAGGTGCTGCAGCCACATACCGGGGGCCGACAGGGCGCGGGTCAGGGCATTGTCATGGCGTCCCACCATGCGGTTGAATTCATAGCTGATGCCTACCACGATGGGAAGCAGCAGCAGCTTGAGCGCCATGCGCACCAGGGCGTTGAGGATCCCGGAATTGAATTCAGGCGTAATGGGCCGCAGGATTACGGAGGCCACAGAGAACACCAGAATGGACACGATGATGACCACAAACAGGAAGCTGGTGCCGCAGCGGGGATGGAGCCGGGTCTGCTTGCGGACGTTTTCCACCGTCAGGGGAAGCTTGGCCTCATAGCAGCGAATGGTCTTATGCTCAGCCCCATGGTAGGAGAATACCCGTTTCATATCCTCCATGCGGGAGATCAGGAACATATAGACCAGGAAGATCACAATACGCAGAACGCCCTCCAAAAGGTTGCGCACCAGTTCGTTGTGCGTCACCCAGCGCTCAATGAACTCACCCAGCAGGGACGGCAGCAGAATGAACAGCGCCACGGAAAACAGGATGCCCATGACCACCGCCAGGGTGATGACCACGCTCTGAGCCTTTTCCGAGGAGAGCTTTTTTTCCAGCCAGGCGTCAAGCTTCGACTGTTTTTCCTCCGAAGCCTCGTCCTCGTCGGCGGCGTAGACATCCGCCGAGTACATCAGGGCGGAAACGCCGGTCTTCATGGAGCCGCAGAAGCTGAAGATGCCGCGGATAAAGGGGATCTTCTTCACGGAGAACTTGGCGGTTTTTTTCCGGGGTTCGACCTTGGTTTGGATGCCTTCCTTGTTGCGCACCACCGTGGCGCACTTGTCCGGGCCCATCATCATGATCCCTTCGATCAGCGCCTGACCGCCGATCATGGTTTTGAATTTTTCGTTGGTTTCTTTCTTTGCCATAGTATTCCTTTCTCGTCCCCCGTCCTGCGTTACTGCGCCTCGATGGGGAGCCGTATGGTCACAAGGATGCCGCCGCCTTCCGCGTTGGACAGCTCCAGGGAGCCGTTGTGCATGGACACGATCTCGTCACACACTGCCAGACCGATGCCGCTGCCACGGGCCTTGGAGGACCCCTTGTAAAACTTCTTTTTGACCAGCGGAAGTTCCTCCTCCGGGATGCCGGGACCGAAATCCCGGATGCAGATGAGGATCTCCTGCTCCACGCGGCGGATCTCCGCCGTGATTTTTCCTCCCTCTCCGCCGTGCTTGGCCGCATTGTCCAGGATGTTCAAAAACACCTGGCGCATACGGGCGGTGTCGCAGGGGATCTCCGGGATGTCGTCGTCGTTGTCCAGGTATTCCAGTTCGATATTCTCCTGGGCAAGACGGCTGCCGTACATAAAGACCGTGTCTTCAAATTCCGAACGGAGGTCGCTCATGGCCACGTTGAGGGTGAAGCGTCCGTCCTGGATGCGGGTGAATTCCAGCAGCTCCTCCACCATGCCGGTCAGGCGCTTGGACTCCCGCAGGATGATCCGCAGGCCGCGCTGGGCCTCACTGGTGTCCACGCTGCCGCCGGAGGACAAAAGGGTCTCGCTCCAGCCGCTGATGGCGGTCAGAGGGGTCCGCAGCTCATGGGACACGGAGGAGACAAATTCCGACTGCATTTTCTCCGCCTGACTGATCTTGTTGGACATATCGTTGATGGTATCCGCCAGCTCGCCGATCTCGTCGTTGGAGTGGTGCTGTATCTGCACGCCGTAGCTGCCGGCGGCGATCCGTTTGGCGGTTTTGGTGATCTCGGAAACGGGGCCTAAAATGGATTTCAGGTAATAACGGCCACTGATATAGACGATGAGCAGGATCACCAGACCCACCAGGCTGATGAGCAGGGTAAACATCAATATCTGCCTGTCCACCCGTTTCAGGCTTGTCACATAGCGCAGGACGCCGATGACCTCGCCGTTGGTATAGATAAGCGGGCTGGATACCGCCATGATCCGCTCCCCCGTGTCGGGATTCTCGCCGGTAAAGGTGCTGATCTCCTTGGTTTCAATGGCACGGCGGATGTCTTCGGTCTCTGCGGTATTTTTGGAAAGATTGCTGTAGGAGGAGGCGACAATGCGGTAGCCCGTATTGACGAACTGCAGCTCCATAACGTCCTTCGCGTCAAAGCTCTGGGTGAATTTTGCGCAGGACTGGTAGTATTCGTTGTAGCTCTGACCGATGTAGGTCTCAAAAAAGGCGGTACCGGTGCGGGCCTTGGATTCCATGCCCGCCTCCATGCTGGAGTAGTAGTAGGCCGCCACGGTGACGGACAGGGCGGTGACGCACAGAAGGACCAGCGCAAGCACCAGGCTGAGCGTATTGCGGAGCCAGCGTCCCTGCAGGCCCTTGGTTCGTTTCATTTCCGTCACCCCCTATGGGCCGATCACACGCCCCACTTGTAGCCAAAGCCCCAGACCGTGGTGATATCGGTGGGGTTGGCGGTATTGTCCTCGATCTTGATGCGCAGACGGCGGATATTCACATCCACGATCTTCAGCTCGCCGTCATAATCCCGTCCCCAGACAGAGGTCAGGATATCCTCGCGGGAAAGGGCGCGGCCGGGATTCTGCATGAACAGTTGGATGATGGCATATTCCACCTGGGTCAGCTTGATGCGGCGCCCGTCCTTTTCCAGGGTGCGGTTGCGGATGTTGAGGGTAAACGGCTCATGGACGATGATCTCTGCATCCTGTTCCGCACCGCCGCCGACTCTGCGGTAGAGGGCGTCGATACGGGCCGTCAGCTCCGCCGGGGAGAAGGGCTTGGTCACATAGTCGTCGGCGCCGGTCATCAGGCCCGTCACCTTGTCCATCTCCTGAGTGCGGGCCGTCAGCATGATGATGCCGATGGTCTTGTTGGTGGCGCGGATATTGCGGCAGACCTCGAAGCCGTCGATGTCCGGCAGCATGATATCCAGAATGGCAACGCCGATGTCCGGATGCTCCTTGAGCCGCTCCAATGCCTCCATGCCGGTCCCCGCCTCAATGGCGTCGTAGCCGGCGCGCTTCAGGTTGATGACCACAAAGCTGCGGATGCTGACTTCATCCTCCAAAATCAATACCTTTTTCATTTTCATATCCTCCGTACAGCGATAAGCGATATTCGCTGTCTTTTTTATTCCGTCTCGCCGGTTTTCCATTCCACTCGGATGAAATGGAACATTTTCTGCAGCTCCTCGGCAGAGGGCGCGTTGGGACCGTCTCCCGGCAGGGCGCCGTAGCGGGTCTCCCCCTTTTCCGCCAGGAGGCCGTAGCCCCATTCGGTAAGCGTGCTGCCTGCGTTTTCTCCCGTCAGGCCGACCAGGGAAAAGAGCGTCTCCGGCTCTCCCGCCTGCTTGAGCAGGAAGCGGTGAACGGCCGTACCGTCCGTCAGGACGCTTCGGGTGACAACCAGGTTCTCCGCCCATTCCACCGGGATCTCCAGATACCAGCCGTCGGTGTAGTTGTGGTAAGTCAGGCACTTCTCCATCTCCCAGCCGTCGGTGTGGAGATTGTACCATAAAATGAGGGAGCGGTTCTGAGAGCTTTCCTCACCCTCCAGAGCCTGCAGCGGTATCAGCCGCGGCAGTTCGATGAGACCGTCGGCGTCGATGTCGCAGCTATAGACATAGTAGTCACGGACCGTCTTTACGCCGGTATCCGTGCTCTCGGAAAGGGTAAAATTGGTCAGCGTTCCGTCCAGCAGGGCGAAAATATCCGTGATGATGCTCCCCTCGCCGTATTCCGAGGCTGCAAAGACCGCCGGGACCCCCTGACACATCTGCCCGGTGATGATCCGCTTGATGGCGGTGACGGGTGTGCTCATGCGCACCTCCCGGTCACGGAGGAGCTGTCCGTCCGTCCAGCGGTAGCACTCGGCCACGCCGTTGGGCGAGTCGCCGTCGGCATGGAGGATGAACACGTCGCGGCAGCCGTTTCCGTCCAGGTCCACCGTCAGGACCTGGGAATAATTGGTATTGACCAGCTCCGTCAGGCCCGTCTCCGTCAGGGAATAGACGCTGAGGGTCTGGGTCACCTGCTCGCTGAGTTGGCGCCCCACCACAATCTCGTAGCCGGCGCTGCCGTCGATCTCCGCATACTGCACCCGGTCAAAGCCGTAGCCTGCGCCGGAAGCGGCAGCCACCTGGGCATACTGTCCGTCTACCTTATCGAAAACACTCACTGTCAGCGGAGAATCGCCGGTATTCTTCCAATAGACGACAGCCTCATCCTGGCCGTCGCCGTCCAGATCCGCCATCTGCACCGGCTGCTG